>NZ_JBVVUG010000023.1:0-24480 GCF_055809615.1 Algoriphagus sp. 10J20-15 | reverse complement strand
GATTCAAGTATTTCGAGAAATCGCAGCTTTTCGCCCCTTTGACACAGGATCTCGTGCTATAGAAAATAGCTTAGGATTAAGAAAAGGCGTCGATTTTGAACAAATAAATGGTGCACGGAAATTAGACCCTACAGAGTATTTTTTCAATCCTCAGCTTGGGTATTTATCACTTTTCATAAGATTCAAAATGATGAAGTATTGGCTGTTTCTTACGAATACACCTACAATGGTCAAGTGTATAAAGTAGGAGAGCTACAGAGGACTATCAAACCAGGCAAGAAGATGAACTGATTTTCATGAAATTGCTTCGACCTGCGAGAATCAATACGCGTGTCCCAACTTGGGATCTCATGATGAAGAATGTCTATAACTTGAATGCCAATCAAATCACACGTGATGGTTTTCAGCTACAGGTAATTTATAGAGACGATAGAACTGGACTTGACAACCCCTACTATTAGAAGGAGCAGACGTTAAGGACAAACCACTAATTCGTTTAACTGGACTCGACAATCTGAATGACAAAATGACCCTGCCCCGGATGGGAATTTTGACTTTGTCGAGGGTCTCACCATTCTAACCAATCGAGGGCTTTTGGTATTTCCAGTCTTGGAGCCTTTCGGGTCTTAATCTTGAAAAGTATTTCCAGCCAGGGGAGGTAGTTCTGAAAAGAGAAATATGTATATGATACGCTATACAAAACTACTCAAGCAGATGCGGAGCTCGTCAACTACGGCTAAACAAATACTTTATCAAAGGCCGATTGACGGCCGGTTCTCGCAAGTGAGATTCAGCTTCCCGGACTTAACATTTCACCTGAATCTGTGATAGTCCAGGCAGGAAACATCCCACTAACTGAAGGGGTAGATTACACTATTGATTACAATGTTGGAAGACTTGTGATTATCAATGATGCAATACTTCAATCAGGCAAACAGATCAATGTCAGTTTTGAGAAAGCTGATTTAGTGTCATTCCAAACACCGAAGCTTGCTTGGAACCCGCCTCGACTACTTATTCAGCGACAAATTTAACTTAGGAGGCACATTCCTTTACCTAAACGAAAGACCGAACGTTACACGGATAGCTACAGGAAGTGAGACTTTAAGAAATAGCCTATGGGGTTTGGATGGGAATTTCAGTGACGAATCCCGCTGGCTTACCAAAATGGCGGATGCACTACCATTTACAGACACCAAAGAAACATCTTTGGTAAATATAAGTGGGGAATTTGCCCATCTTATCCCGGGAACTTCCAATCGTGTGAATGGTGAGCAGGCATCATACATAGATGATTTTGAGGCAGCGATTACACCTTATAATCTTGGCGGGGCTGCAAATCAAAATTGGAAATTATCATCTGTACCACAGACATTTGACAATAGATTTGATTTGAGTAATCAAACAGAAGACAACCTTGGTGCTGCCTACAGACGAGCCAGAGTCGCTTGGTACAATATTGATAATATTTTCTATCGAGAAAGTGGGCCTGGTATCCCCTCCAACATTACTCGGGAAGATCGGAGAAATCATTATGTAAGACGCGTTCTCCCCCAAGAAATATTCCCTCAGCAAGATCGAGATGTAATTGTAACACCTGAGCCTCTATTTGAATTAGCCTACTTCCCTAGTGAACGTGGTATGTATAATTACAATACAAACCTCACTCAAGATGGACTACTTCCAGATCCAAAGAAGAATTTTGGTGGAGTAACTAGAGCGATCACTACTGAAGTTGATTTTGACCGAACAAACATAGAATACATAGAATTCTGGCTTTCAGATCCATTTATAGAGGGAGAAAATGGTAGAGTGTTGGACGGAAAAATTCAATCAAAACAATACCACAGGCGGTAAGCTTTTTATCAATTTAGGAGATATCTCTGAAGACATCTTGAAAGATGGCCGACATGCATTTGAAAATGGGGCTTCCAGCGGATGGAGATCCAGCTGAAACAGGCCAAAATGAATGGGGAGAATCACTCGTGAGCAATACCTACTTCCTGCTTTTGAGAACCCGCGAGACCTCCCGACAAAATCAAGATGTTGGTTTGGATGGTTTGAAAAATGAAGATGAAGCAGATTTTTTCCGTAGCAGATTCCTAAACCGCCTAAATGTATCTGCGAACGCCAGAAACGAAATTTTGCAGGATGTCTCCGGGGATTTATTCGAATATTACCTTGATGAATCTTTTGATCAAAATGAGACCAAGATTCTAGAACGCTATAAGAAATTTAATGGCATGGAAGGTAAACACGCCAGTATCTGCCAACCAAAACCTCCCCTACACTCCTTCCGGATCTAACACGCCGGACAATGAGGACCTTAATACGGATAATACTATCAACGAACTGGAGAACTATTACTCTGATGAGATGGATCTCAAACCTGGAAGCTTGGTAGTAGGCCAAAACAATATTGTTGATAAAACCACTGCCAATGTCAATGGTGAATCTGTAGACTGGTACTTATTCCGTATTCCTGTCCGCCAACCAGACCGCGTTGAAGGCGATATAACTGGTTTCAAATCTATACGTTGGTTCAGGACCTATTTGACAGATTTTGAGCAACCTGTAGTACTTCGTATGGCTAACTTCCGAATGGTCGGTAGTCAGTGGAGAGTTTTTCAGGAATCACTCTTCGAAAGGGGTCTTTTTGAAATACCTGAACCTGACAATTCGAATGTGACAGTAGACGTCGTCGGCATAGAGGAAAATAGTCAGGGAAGTTCTACAGAAAGCCCTTATGTGCTACCTCCTGGAATCTACAGAGACCGCGACAACACTTCCACGGTAGAAAGAAGACTGAACGAACAATCACTTCGAGTTTGTGTGGAGGACCTTGGAGCCGAGAGATGCACGAGCAGTGTTTAAAAACGTAACCTTGGATTTGGTACAGTTTGAGCGAATAAAAATGTTCCTTCACGCTGACAGCGAAGATGCCATGGACGGAGAAATCACAGCATTCCTGCGGCTAGGTAACAGATAATACAGATAACTATTACGAGATAGAAGTACCTCTTGTTATTACTCCAAAAGGGACCAGAGACCCTGAACTTATTTGGCCAGCAGAAAACGAAATTGATATTGCAATTCAGGCAATTGTAGGGGTAAAAGTAGCCCGTGATAATCAGCACGTGCCTCTAAATATACCTTTCTCCCAACAAGTCGGAAGGTATACTGTAACAGTGGTAGGACGGCCAGAGTTGAATCAATCACAATCCTCTATGATTGGAGTTAGAAACCCTGGCACAAATGGCGGAGGAAGCCGTAGTATTTGTATCTGGGCCAATGAGCTTAGAGTTACAGGTGCAACCAAATCCAATGGCTGGGCTGCAAATGCACTAATGAATGTAAAAATCGCTGACGTGGCTGTAGTGACAGGATCTATTCGGCACAACTCAATAGGTTTTGGTGGTCTGGAAACTAGATTATCTCAACGTGCTAGACAGGCGACTACTCAGTATGATATCTCAACTAATGTGGATATTCATAAACTTTTACCAGAGGCAATAGGAGTAAGTATTCCTATGTATTTCTCCATAGAAAATAGTACGACCAAACCAGAGTATGATCCTTTGAATCCAGATGTTCCTTTTGAAGTAGCATTGCAAAAATTTGAAACGCAGGACCAAAAAGAAGCCTATCGAAAAATTGCGCTAGACCAAATCAACCGGAAAAACATCAGTTTCAATAATGTTAGAAAACTAAAATCTAACCCAGATTCAGAAAATCATTTTTACGATTTGAGCAATTTATCTTTTTCATATGCATTTGGCATAATGAACCAAACCAATGCACAGATTCAGGACTATACTTACAAAACATATCGTGGCAACGTCACTTACAGCTTCCAACCCAAAGCTTTAACTTTTGAGCCATTTAAAAACGCTGGATTCTTAGATTCTAAATATTTACAATTAATCAAGGACTTCAATTTAAATTTATCCCCTACCCTAATCTTAGCCAGATTAGACATTGACCGTAAGCATTTGCGTTCGCAGTACAGAAATGATCAGCTGAACACTTCTGGGGTAGACCCTCTTTTCCAGAAAAGCTTTTTCATGAATAGGTTCTATTCGCTGAATTGGGATTTAACCAAAAATCTTCGTGTTGATTATACAGGTAGTGTAATGGCAGTGGTAGACGAACCTCAAGGAGATTTGGATACAGAACAGAAATCTGATTCAGTTAGATACAATGCATGGAGATTTGGCAGACGTACAAACTATAACCACAGTATAAATCTCAACTACACTTTACCGCTTGACAAAATTCCATTTACCGACTGGATCAAAGCTGATTATAAATACATTACAACTTATACTTGGCTGACTGGGGCCATAGGGCAGAAAGACACCTTAGGAAATTCCATCCAAAATACAAGGGACCAAACACTTAATGGTAAATTTGATCTCATAAGACTTTATAATAAAAACAAAAAACTAGCTGCGCTAAATGCGCCTAAACGACCGAGTATTCCTGGCAGGAATGAAACCCACGGCAGAAGATACCATTGGAACTCCATTCACAAATAGGCTGCTGAAAACGCTTATGATGGTAAAGGAGGTCACCTTTAATTACGGGAAAATCGAGGGCACTTTCCTACCTGGTGATATGCCAAATACCGGACTTTTAGGAATGGACCGTGCATTTGACAATCCTGGATTAGCATTCCTGTTTGGTAGTCAAGATCCAACTATTCGAAATGAATTTGCACAAGCGGGAATCATGGCCCCAAGCAGTGAACTAACTCAGACTTTCAGGCAAAGTAGTGTCGTAAATATGAAGTTTGGTAGTATCATAGAACCATTCCAAGACTTTAAAATCACCCTAAATGCCACAAAGCGAGAGGTAGGTGATTACCAGGAAATATTCAGAAATTCTATGGATAACCCTGGAGTCTATGAGTCAATAAGCCCCAATCGACTCGGCGCGTACAGCATAACTACAATTATGATAGGCACCAGCTTTAGTAAAGATGGTTTTGATAATGTTTCACCGTTGTTCACAGAGTTTGAGAAAAATAGAGAAATTATTAAAAACAGGCTAGAAACAGCCGGAGGCGGTGGTGAGTATTCCATCAATGGCCAAGATGTATTAATACCTGCCTTCTTGGCTGCCTATAGAGGAAAAGATGCATCTGAATCCAACATGAATCCATTTCCAAAAACGCCGCTTCCTAACTGGCGATTGGATTATCGGGGACTTTCTAGGCTGAAAGGGTTGAGCGATATCTTCAGCAGTATAAATATCACACACATGTATACTTCTACTTATGATGCCAGCAATTTCTCAAATTCGCTCCAATATCAACAAGGACTTGAGCTTTACAATACACTTCAAAATATTCCAAGACCAACGGAAGTGAATGATGAGGGACAGTATATTCCAATTTATGTATTAAATCAGGTCGTTTTAACTGAGCGCTTTGCACCTTTAGTTGGATTAGATCTGTTAACCAAAGACAGGTTAAATATTGCAGTAAATTATAATAAGGAACGCACATTAGGTTTGAACTTCTCCAACTCCCAAGTGACTGAACAGAAAAGTAATGACTTTGGATTGACCCTAGGCTATACCAAGGCAGGATTGAAAATTCCTTTCAAATTTCAAGGAAGGCAATCTGTATTGAAAAATGATGTTCAATTCAAATTAGATTCAAAAGTGGTAAGCACAACACAGATTCAGAGAAAAATCGAAGAAGGAAGTACGGTGACAAGTGGGAATTTGAACATTTCTATCAGACCAACAATTTCCTATTTGATCAACCAAAATCTAAATCTCACCCTATATTTTGATAGAACTATCAACGACCCTAGAGTAACTACCGCCTACAAGCGAACTTCTACAGCATTTGGCGGACAACTTCGATTTAATTTAGGCCAATAGATTTTATCCTTGACCGATTCCTATTAATTTTGACTCCCATATTAACTATTTAAAAAATGGATTTTCCTCAAGAACTAAAGTACACCAAAGACCACGAGTGGGTTAAAATTGATGGTGATGTTGCAACTATTGGAATCACTGAATTTGCCGCTGGTGAACTAGGTGACATTGTGTATGTAGAAGTTGAAACATTGGGCGATACATTGGACACCAATGAGGTTTTTGGCTCCGTAGAAGCTGTTAAGACAGTTTCAGATTTATTCATGCCAGTGGCAGGTGAAATTTTGGAAGTAAATCCAGAATTGGAAGATGCTCCAGAACTAGTGAATGAGTCTCCATACGAACAAGGATGGATGATCAAAGTGAAAATAACGGGTGAGCTTCCTGCTGATTTATTATCCGCATCAGCATATGCTGAGTTAGTTGGAGAATAAGTCATCTGGTTTGAGATTAGGAATTGCTTTAGTTTGGCTAATAGTCATAGCAGTAGCTATGCTTACTCCAGGAAACAACTTTCCAGAACCTTCATTTCAAGCTGAGGATAAGTTGGTTCATTTTGTTTGCTTTGGTCTGCTCAGCTTTCTTTGGTGTGGTGTTGGTATTAAACGATCTATAGTTACTGGCTTACAAGGAAGAGTATTAACAAACTATTTGATTTTCGGTGTAGCCGCTGGAATAGTTTTAGAATGTGCTCAACTGTATATCCCGTTCCGATCGTTCGATTATATGGACATGATTGTCAACGAAATAGGTGGGTTAGCAGGTTTATTAGCATATTTTAAGATTCCTACCACCAAGATTGGCTTGGAATAGTGCCTATTAATTATTACAATTGTTAGTCTGAAAAAGAACAAAAATTTAACCTTAATAAACCAAACGTATAATGGAAGCAAAAAAAACTCCCAGCGCTGATTTAACCAGAAAGTCAGGAATGTTCCTGAACTTAGGTTTGGCAGTAGCTGTAGGTGCTACCCTTGCTGCCTTCGAATGGAAGTCATTTGACGATGGTTCATTGAAAGACCTAGGTCAAGTAACTGATAACTTCGAAGAATTGCTAGATATTCCAATCACAGAGCAGCCACCACCACCACCGCCACCACCAGTAGAGCAGCCTATCATCGAAGAGATTCCTGATGAGGTAGAAATCGAAGAAAAAATTGAAGTTAACTTCGATGTAGATGTGAAGGAAACTACTGTAATTAAAGAGGTAGTGATCGCTGAAGCTCCAGTAGAGGAAAAAGTAGATCAAATCTTTGATGTGGTAGAAACTCAGCCTGAGCCTCCAGGGGAATGGCAGGATGGAATCAATACCTATCCAAAAATCTAAAATACCCTACTCAAGCTAGGAGAATGGGTACAGAAGGTACTGTAATTGTGGTTTTCGTTGTAAACACTGATGGTTCAATTCAAGATGTTGAAGTTTTGAGAGGAATCGGTGGAGGATGCGACGAAGAAGCCGTAAAAGTAGTAAGTGCAGCACCTAAATGGACTCCAGGTAAGCAACGTGGTCGCCCAGTACGTACTCGTATGAGACTACCGATTAGATTTAAATTAAGCTAATCCTTAAGTAATAAGTAGAGACCCGAGAAATCGGGTCTTTTTTTTTGCTCTATCCTTAACAACTTTTAGCTTAGTTAAATAGTGTTAGAGGATTAGTATCAACAAGTTATGTAGTGTAATTTATTAGAGTAGTTTTTTTCTAACCTCTAATAATACACTCATGGAAAACAAAAAAAATCCAAAGTTGGACCTCAGAAGATGGTCAGGAACTTTATTTAATCTAGGCCTTGCAATTAGTCTAGGAGCAGTATTGGTAGCTTTTGAATGGAAGGCCAAGGATCAGGGAATAATCAAAACATTTGATGCAATGAAAGATGATTGGGATGAAATTGATATCCCACAAACAATCCAAAACCCTCCACCACCACCTCCTCCTCCTGCTCCTATTGAGGTAAATACTATCTCTGACGAGATTAAGATAGATAATATCAAAGATCTTAAATTGGATATATTTACAAATGAACACACAAACATTCCTGAAGTAGAACTATCTGATCCGCCAAATACAGAAGACGTAGATGTCATCGAAAACTTTGTGGATGTTCAACCAATGTTTAATGGAGGTATGGAGGCTTGGTATACCTACCTCAACAAAAACTTGAAATATCCAGCTCAAGCCAAAAGAATGAATATACAGGGTATGGTTATCGTACGCTTTGTGGTAAACACAGATGGATCAATACAGGACATAGAGCTAGTTCGAACAATCGGTGGCGGTTGTGATGAAATAGCTAAGGAAGTTATTGAAAACTCCCCTAACTGGACACCTGGCAGGATAGGTGGAAGAGTGGTACGATCTAGAATGACTATGCCTATTAGATTTAGACTTAATTAGACAAAATACTCATGCAAGAAAAAGGGGCTCTAAGCCCCTTTTTTCTTATAATACATTCAAAGATTGTTCTTTAATTTTTTCGAGTTCATCTTTCATTAGAATCACATGTTTTTGCATTTCAGCGTCATTTGCCTTTGACCCGATGGTATTGATCTCTCTTCCAATTTCCTGCGAAATAAATCCAAGTTTTTTACCTTGATTTGTTTCTTCAGTAAGGCACTTGGCAAAATATTTCAAGTGTGTGTCCAAACGAACGATTTCTTCTGTAATGTCTAGCTTTTCAAAATAATAAATCAGTTCTTGCTCAAACCTGTTGGCATCAAAAGAATTTTCGTCTAGCCATTCGTTAAAATGATTTCTAATCTTTTGCTTGATTCTAGCCTTGCGGTTACCTTCATTTTCCTGAATGATTGATAATCCAGCGCCTATTGCTTTAATATTGCTCTGAAGCTTTTCTTCCAGAGAGTTGCCTTCATCCTGACGAAATGAATCACATTTATTTAATGCTGTAATCAGGACTTTTTTTATTTCCTCCCAATCCGCTTGATCATCTCGTTGCTCACCTGTTATCTGAGTGATTACGGTTGGAGACTGAAGAGCAAGCTTGAAAATGTCTTGAGAATCATCATTTACACTTTCTGCAAGCCCCTTATATTTTTGATAAAAGAGGTTAAACAAATCCTCATTAATACTCACTGGCATTTCTGCCGATCCTTTGGATTGAAAATCAATCGAAATACTCACTTTACCTCTGTCCAAAATAGATTGAACCAGATTTCTAATTTCTAGCTCTTTATCATTAAACTGTCTTGGACTGCGGATTGAAAGATCCAAAAATTTTGAATTGAGCGAGCGAACTTCTACTTGGATCACCATTCGCTCATCTTCAAATCCGGCGTTTCCGAAGCCGGTCATTGATTTGATCATAATAAAGTTTGTTGTTAGAAATTGAAGCCCAAAGTTACATAGAACTTTAAATCTTCGGCTTCATAATTTCTAATTGGTCTCGCTACGTCAAATTTAACATAGTAGTTGAGTAAAACTGTTCTTAATCCGGCCCCGTAGCTCTGAAGCCAAGGATTATTGAAGTTATTTAGGGTAATCGTAAAAGGGGATCCTTCTGTGTTAATTACTTCGGTGTTTTGATCATTCACACGCTCCCATGGTGCTGCATCATTCCAAGCTGAGCCTATGTCATAGAACCCAATCAGCTGGAAATTACGAATGAAATTCGAAGTGATGTTTCCCCTAGTCAAATACGAGAATACAGGTATTCTTAATTCAGCAGTGAAAGTGACCATGTTTCTACCGCGAATTTCATCATAATCATATCCTCTCAAATCTACAAAATCAGCGAAAAGGATATTAGAATTTTCTACACCGGTAGGGTTTCTGATGGGAGAAGACTCTGGACGATTGGAAGGTGGGCGATAAAAGTCATTAAACAGCCAATTATCCATTCCTCCAAGCATATAAGTTTGCGGATTATTTCCCATAAAGGACCCTGCATAAAGTCTTGCTGCAATAACAATGTTCTTGTGAATAGCTCTGTATTCTCTCAAATCAAGATAGAAATTCCCAAAGGAGCGGTCCTTATTATTAAAGGATTGATATTGAGTATAGCCTATTTTACCTTTAAAACCTCGTTGAGAATACAATCCTAATGGCTGGGTACGATCATAAACGAATTCCGCTTTTCCTCCTAAATAATTTACATCTAGTCTATTCTGCTCGGGACTTTGACTGATAATTAAGGAATCTGGATTAAGATTGAAATACTGTGTTTTGGCTACGAAAGGTGATAAAGAGACTCTTGCATTTGCATTTAAAGGGTAAGAAAAACCCAGTTCCGCTTTAGTCAACACATATTTCTGAATAGTAATATCACCTTCAGAAACCCTGATTGTCCTACGATCAAATCTTCCTTTAAAGTCTACCCTGCTTTTCAAATACTCATATTCAAAGAATATATCACCACCAGACCTGAAATCAAGCGTGGTCATTACCCCACCTTGGAACACATGGTTATCAAGTAAATCAGTCATTTTACCAGTCATTCCAATTCCAAACCCTCTTAAAGGATCTACCACAAAACGGGTATTGATACTATTTATAAAAAACTGAGGCTCCATTTGCCTAGGTCCAGTCACTCTTTTTCTTAGACTTTCTTTCCTAAACGATTCTAACAAATTCGTTTTAGACTCTGAAGCACCAGCAACTACTGGCTGGGTGCCAAGGTTAGTTGGTAAAGTATCAAAGCTATAATTATCAGTATTGATACCATTTTTAGACTCAAAATTTAAGCGCTTAAGATCAATTGAAGAGGTAGAATTCTTCGGTATGGTATCCAGCTTGATCGCAGGTTGCATTGATTGTTTACTGTCTTGCTGCGGATTTATCGATTGATTTTCACTGGCTTGCTTTTCCTCTAATAATCTTCTCGCTGCCATTCTTTCATTAAGACTCTTAGCTTGTTCGAGCTGTATTCTTGGAGTACTCGGAGTAAACTGATCAGAACTAGAGAACCCTTCAACTACTAGAAAACTCTCCCTCCCATCTCGGACAGAATAAGCCATCCTATTCATTCTACTGTTTATATCGAAGGCTTCAATACTCTTATTGAACGCAGAAATCTGATTAGACACCTGATTTCCTATACTCATGCGCATCAGGTTATTGATTCCACTTAAATCGCTTAAGTAAACGATAGCATTACTATTAATTTTCCTTGGTCTAATATTTTTACTATTGGAGTTAGTAAGCTGCTTAGTGATTACCGTGTCGGTGACCTGTACCATGTAAAGATTATAATAATCTGGCAAGGATGATAACTCGAGGTTTTTCCCCATTAACGAATCCGGCAAACTGGTCGCATTGGAGGAATAAATTATAGTTGAATCATTCAAAAACACAGGTGTTAATTCATCAAAGGAATCATTGGTTAACCTTTTGCCAGCACCTCTGGTATTTAAGGTATAAATATCAGATTTCCCATTAGAAATGGCTGAAAGCACCATGTTCTTCCCTGTGCTATTGAAATCAAGGCTTAGGATCTGAGTGATATTTCTTAAGAAAATCTTATCCTGATTGGAGCCATCAATTGATCTCAATCTAAGTGTAGTAAAACCTCTTTTGAAAGATGCAATTGCAATATTTGCGGAATCTCTCCAAGCTATTATTGGGGAAGTGAAATTTGCTTCCTGATCTTGAAGGGATGTTCCTCCAGCGAAAATTGTCTGTTCGCGACCAGAGCTTATCTCTCTTATTTGAACCTTATATTTCCCTCCATTATTGATCACATAAGCCAAGTTCAATCCGTCAGGGCTAAACTTTATATCATTGATCGCCCCTATAAATCTTGGGGATGTTTCAGCTACTGCAGCGCTTCTATTAGGGTCTTTGAAAGTCGACGAAACCTGCTTGTTTATATCCAAGTAGTACTTTTTCCAATCTTCGGTGAACGTTTTATAATTTAACCCTACCGTGTTGGCTATACTGTTTTCCTCGTTTCTATTTATTCTCGAAAGATTAAGAATACTGGAAACATACCTTCTTCCATATCTTTCTGCTATATAATTCCACACTGATTGGCCCACCAAAGCAGCTTCTTTTTCTTTCAATTTGAGGATTTTTGGAGTTTCTTCTTCCTCAAAATAATGTCTCACAAAGTCATCCATCTCACGACTCCAGCCTTTAGCTAAATATAGAGCTACCCCATCTACATACCACTCTGGGAAGCTATTGGTCAGGTTGGATTGGAAAGCATCAGAGACTGATGAACCATAAAGCATCTCTTCGATAATAACCTTTACAGTGCCATAGAGCAAATCATCCTTAAATTCATCAACCTCTCCTTTGTAAGCTACTTCCGCTAGCAGTCTATTGAAGTTCGTTTGTCCTTGCTCACTATATTCCTCCTTGTTCAAGTTGATGTTGCTTTGCAAAAGCTCCTCTGGAGAATTGTAAATATAGATTTTTGGCTTGGTATATGCCACATAGCCAATCATCTGAGTCAGGCGATTAAACTCACTTTCCAGAAAATCAATGGCCATTTTGGCATTAGCGCCACCTCGATCATAGTAATATACCTCAAAGTTATTTGAGGAATAAAAATACCATTCAAACTGCTGGTGCTGAATTCTGTTTTTCCCAAAACGCTCCTGATCAAATTGGGCCAGGGCAATAAATGAATTCAACCATAACCCAGCAAAAACTAAAATTCGGAAAAGGTGATATCGCATTCTATTTGCTGAAAGATGTCTTTAAATATAATTAAAATACCGAGCTATGTCCACTTCGTGGTCAATTGCCTTATCATTTAGAAGGTGGTCAGCCATTATATCACTAAAATAGGGAATTAGTGACACTCCTTTGGCTCCAAATCCATTGAATATGTAAACGCCTACCTCGTTAGGATGTTTTCCCAAAAATGGTTTTCTATCCCTAGTTGCTGGCCTAATTCCTGTCTTATGGCTGGTAATTTCATCCACAGGCATCTTGACCAACTCCTTCAATTTACCCAGAAGTTCTCCTTTAGCTTCATTTGTCGGCCCTACGTCCAAATCATGTTTAGTATAAGTAGAGCCTACACGATGTATATTATTACCTAGATGAACCCTAAAAACGCCTCTATTAACAACATAATTCGGCGAAAACTCTTGCTTCACTTCCAAAATTTCTCCTTTGACTGGGGCAAAAGGAAGAAAACTGAAAAACCGGGAGCCCATCGCACCAAGCCCATTGCAATAAACAACGGCTTTTGCTTCGATATCCCGATAAACCCAAAACCCTCCATCCTGCAAGAGTATAGACTCATTAAATGTTTCTAAAATTAATTCCTCTCTAAAATACGTAGACATTGCATCAAGTAGATTATTGATATTCAGCCAACCTGAATTGCGAAGCATCACCCCGCCATAAGGATCTTTCAAATATTCTGATTGACTTTCTTGATATATCTTTTCCAGATAAGCCTCAAAAGCTGGGTCAGCACTGTGCCCCATCCACTCATTTTGCTCCTCTATACTCAAAAAAGGCCGGTAAATTGCTTTTTCAATAAGGAACTTGTGGCCAGTAATTTCTTCCAATTCCCGATAAAAGGGTTTGATTCTGGGAAATAGCAAATCTGCTTTCCAGGTTTTGACCATTTTTCTTCCGGTTACTGGATTGAAAAGCCCCGCAGCAACTCTACTGGAATTATTAGCTCCAGGCTGATCAATTATCTTAATTTTCTTACCAGCTTGCTTCAGTCTATAGGCAAGTGCTGTTCCTGCAAGTCCTTGTCCAATGAGCAAAAAATCAATTTTCATAACCCAAAATAAAGGTTTAATTCCTTATTTTGTCTCAATTCTCACATACATTTCCCATGCTATATATTAAGTCTTTTACCTTCAACCCTTTTCAAGAAAACACCTATTTGCTTTATGATGAAAAAGGCAATGGAACATTAATAGACCCAGGGTGTTTTGATTTAGCTGAGCGAAAAGAACTGCTTGATTTTGTGACTGAGAAAAAGATTCGAATTACCCAACTTTTAAATACGCATTGCCACGTGGATCATGTCTTGGGTAACGCGTGGGCAAAAAAAACATTTGGGGTCGATCTCTTTATTCATAGAGAAGAAGCTTCTGTTTTAAAAGCCGTGGAAGTTTATGCACCGAATTATGGATTTGTAGGCTATGAAAGTAGCCAAGCCGATGGGTTTCTCGTAGAAGGAGATGAAATTAAAGTTGGCGATGAGGTTCTGAAAATCATCTTTGTGCCGGGTCATGCACCAGGTCATGTGGTTTTTTACCATAAAGCCTCTAATCAATGCATTGCAGGCGATACGTTATTTAGAGGTAGCATTGGAAGAACAGACCTACCTGGAGGAAATCATGAATTATTATTGAGCAAAATAAAATCCGAACTATTCTCCCTTCCGGACGAAACAGTGATCTATTCCAGGGCATGGTCCAGAGACAACCATTGGATTCGAAAAAACTCACAACCCATTCGTGGGTAAAAATGCAAGACCTTGAAAATTAAATCTCATATCCCAAATACAATAACACTTCTCAATTTACTGTCCGGAGTAATAGGGATTATTTGGGTGATTAATGGAAATATCGTTTCAGGGGCCTATTTTATTATTCTAGCAGCAGTTTTCGATTTTTTTGATGGTTTTGCTGCAAGGCTATTACACGTTCAAGGAGAATTAGGAAAACAACTTGACTCACTAGCTGACTTGATTTCATTTGGGGTTCTTCCAGGGGCAATTCTTTTTCAAATGACTAAAGTCAGCACATCGATTGAATGGCTTCCATACGTGACGTTGATCGTACCCTTGTTCTCAGCACTTCGATTGGCAAAGTTCAACCTAGACACTAGGCAAACTGATAAATTCATTGGTCTACCTACTCCAGCTAATGCATTGTTTATAAGCACTTTGCCATATTTTGCAATTCAATGGCCAAAAGTTGGTACTTGGCTTACTTCGCCATTGTTCCTTATAGGAATAGCATGGGTCTTTTCAATACTTCTTCTTTTGGAGCTTCCCCTGATAGCTTTGAAATTCAAATCATATTCCCTAACCCAAAACAAGTTCAGATACGCGCTTTTAGCTATTGGGGCATCCATGATTTTAATCTTTGGATTGGCGGGCATACCTATTGTGATTTTAGCCTATTTAGGATTGTCAGTAGTAGAAAACGCTTCTCGCTAGAATGTTCTGCACTTGCCACAAGCTACTATTCACTCTGATTATCAACATTTTGTTGACTGGATTGGCTTTTGGTCAAAATTCATTTTACAAATTCAAAGTTGCCGAGGAAGGTATTTACAGACTAAGTGCAACTCAGGCTCAAAGTTTAGGAGCCAATTCCCTGAGCGAAATAGCCATTTATGGTTACCCGGGTATGTTACCACAACTATTAAAGCCTGAAAATTTAACATTGCAAGAAATACCTTTATTGGAAAAAGATGATCATCTGTACTTCTATCTTCCATCTCCCCATAGTTACGCTCACATTGAGGAAGGAATTGAATATCTACACAATACATTTTCTGATTCGATAAGTTTTCTCATCGGAACAACACCTAAGCCAAAAAGAATAGCGACAATTCCCGGAAAATCAGGCACGCTAAATCCAACTATTCTTTACCAATGGAATTGGCTCAAAGAAGATGAAAACAATATTCTGAACTCTGGTAGAACATGGTACTCTCGAGCGATTGCACCTGGAATAACTCGTGGATATTCTTTTCCATTGCAATCAAATTCTAATGCCGAATGGAAGCTATCTGCCAAATTGATGGGGAGTTCGAGTTCGGCTTCACAGATCAGTTTAGCTGTAGATGATTTGATTATCTCTGAGAATTCACTTGCGGGAATCCCTTCCAACACCTACGCAATTAAGGGAGAAGAAGTATGGGTAAATGAGAGTTTTTCACCTTTGGACCGAAAGGTGGAGAGATTGAGAGTTTCTTTCCAGGCCTCCAGTTCAAATGATGCGGGTTATTTTGAATACATAGGAATTGGAGTTCCAAACTCAAGTGATTCTTTGGATGAAGGGGTTTATTCTATGAATCAAGAGTCTACAATTTCACTGTCAGGCTTGGCTGGCTTATCAGTCTGGGAGGTTGGAGATTTTTATAATCCTAAAGCAATTGATTTGAGTACTGGAAGTATAGTTACTGGACAGAAATTAATTGTCTTTGATGAAAATATAGTAAAAGTCATCTCAGATATAGAACCGGCTAAAACTACTCTTCGAACCCAATCCGCGTGGCCAGATCTTCTTATAATCGCTCCTAAAATCCTGAGTAATTCAGCCAATAAACTGAGCCTCCATAAACTTGGAATGGGTGTATACACGGAAGTAGCCTTCCTAGATGAAATCTACGATTCATTCGGCTATGGTAATCCTGATTTAAATGCCATTCGAAATTTTATAGCCTGGCATTATCACCAAGGTGGTAAACTCCAAAATGTCCTGATTTTAGGAAAAGGAACATTTGACTACAAAGGGATTTTGGGTGGTAGACCTAACCTAGTTCCTATCTACACCAGCAGGAATAGTTTGGATCCTCTATCCACATTTAGCTCTGACGATTATTTCTCACTCATTGAATTTGGTCAAGGAAAATGGGAAGAAACCAAGGAAGGAGACGAACTTATGCAAATTGGTATTGGAAGATTACCAGTAATCAATGCGCAAGAAGCCAAAATCGTAGTAGATAAAATCATCAATTACGAAAGTAATCCAATCGCGGGGGACTGGAAAAAAACAGTTACCTTCTTCGCAGACGATGGCGATAACAATATCCACTTACGAGACTCAGAGGCGCATGCATCCTATTTAAAAGATAATCACCAAGACTTCAGAAGACAGAAATTATATCTAGACCGATTTGAGCAGGAGAAAACAGGAGAAAGACAGTCTTCTTCTCAGGCAAAAATCGCCTTAGAAGAAACCCTCGAAAAAGGAACTTTGCTCCTCAATTTCATTGGTCATGGCAATGAAACTACTTTAACTGCTGAAGAAGTATTTCTAACATCGGATATTTCAAACTGGGCAAAACAGGAAAAACTGGCATTATGGGTTACAGCCACCTGCGAATTTGGAAGGCATGATAGTCCCTTCTTGAGATCTGCCGCTGAGGAACTTTTGACTTTTGCGAATAAAGGTGCTATTGGACTTTTGACCACAGGCAGACCCGTATTTAGTAGTGTGAACTTTTCATTAAATGCCGCCTTTTTTAAGGAGGTTTTTAAACTGGAAAATGAGCACTATCAAGATCTGGGGAGCATATTTAGAAATACTAAAAACAAAAGTTTAAATGGATCGCTAAACAGAAATTTTAGCCTTTTAGCCGATCCAAGTATGAAACTGGCTAGTCCAGAGTTTCGAATTGAGTTTACTTCTTTTAAAAACCCCCAAAATCAAACTATTCTAGACACACTTTCCGCTCTTCATGAAGTAGCTTTTGAAGCAGAAGTAATTAATCCAAATACAGGCGGTATTTCTACTTCGTTTGAAGGTGAATACACGATTGAATTGCATGACAAACCTAGCACGGAAAAAACCTTGGGTGACGAGAATAATCCGATAGATTTTGAAGTATCAGAAAATTTGATTTTCAAAGGCAAGGGTAAAATAGTAGCTGGAATAATCAATGGTACTATGATTATCCCTAAAAATATAGATTTAGAATTTGGAGAAGGAAAAGTCCAAATTTTTGGAGAAAGTTCGAATCAAAACTGGGAGGCTTTTGGATTTAGCCAAATATTGATTGGAGGTATTACAAGCAATCCGCCTTTGGATACAGAAGGGCCAATTATAGCAGCTACTTTTGGAGGAAAAGTAGAATCGCCTTATATATTCCCTTCCAAAACAATAAAAATGGAAGCAACTTTCTCAGACTCCAGTGGTATAAATATTTCAGGTTTTCTACCATCTGAAAATCTAACAGTTCAAATAAATGATGATGACCCCGAACTATTAAATAGATATTTCACCTCAGAAAATGACACATACAAATTCGGTAAAGTGACGTTTGTATTGGAAGGGTTAAAAGAAGGAAAGAATTTGGTAACTATCCGCGCATGGGATAACTTAGGAAACGGGAGTGTATTGAATCAGGAGATTATTGTAGAGGGAAGTGATAAATTAAGAATACTTAGTCACAAAACTTATCCCAACCCTACTGTAGTTCAAAGTCACTTTGAGCTAGAACATAATCAACCGGGTGAAAATTTAATTCTTACCCTTGCCGTTTTCCAAACGGATGGCAAGACACTATTTATAGAAAGTGAACGGTTAGTCAAGGCCAATGCTAAACTAGATGGTTTGGTTTGGTTTTTTTTCCAAAACCAAACCAAATATCCAGCAAAAGGAACTTATATTTACAAACTAACGCTACAATCAGAACTTGATAATTCTGTAGATTCAGTAAGCGGACAAATATTAATTCAATGAAAAAAATAGCCACTAATAAAAGGAAAAACCTACTTATTGCAGTTTTTACCCTGGCTACTTTATCTGTGTATGCACAGAACAGCACTATCATTTCTGGTCAGGATCCTGATCGAAGAGTGATAACTACGGCTGTTCCTTTTTTGAATTTTGCTCCAGACTCTAGACATTCTGGAATGGGGGATGCTGGTGTAGCCCTATCGCCGGATGCTAGTTCAGCTCATTGGAATGCAGGCCAACTTGCTTTTGTAGAAGATCAAATGGGCTTTTCACTTTCCTATTCGCCATGGCTTGGAAAACTTGTCAATGACATGTCTTTAAGTTACTTGACCGGATATTTTAGAATTGATGAGGTTTCAGCATTTGGATTTGACTTACGTTACTTCAATATGGGTGAGATACAATTGACTGATGGACGAGGTAATCCATTGGGTGAGTTTAACCCAAGAGATATTGCAATTGGTGGAACCTATTCTAGAAAGCTTTCTTCTTACCTAGGTTTAGGTATTTCAGCTCGATTTATCTACTCAAATCTTTCTGGTAATATCTCTTCAGTAGGCGGAAATGAAGCTAAACCAGGTATTAGCGTCGGAACAGATGTTGGCCTTTATTATTCTAAACCAATTTTCGCTGGAGCTAAAGACGCAAACTTCTCTTGGGGACTTAGCATCACAAATATTGGCCCTAAAATCACCTATAATTCCGCTGATGATTTAGATTACATTCCTACCAACTTGAAAGTAGGAACTGCTTATTCCATAGACCTTGACGCTGTGAATACTTTGACTTTTGCGTTAGATCTCAATAAACTTTTGGTTCCTACACCACCAATCTATGCTACCAATGAAGACGGGACCTTGGAAACAGATGAAAACGGAAATCTTATCATAGAACCTGGAAACGGTAAAGACCCAAATCGTCCGCTTATTTCAGGCATGTTTGGCTCATTTGCAGATGCTCCAGGGGGATTTTCTGAAGAAATGCAGGAGATTACGATTTCTTTTGGAGTTGAATATAACTACGACGATAAATTTGCATTACGTACTGGATATTTTTATGAGAATCCAAATAAAGGCGGCAGAAAATACTTCACAATGGGTGTAGGTTTCGACTTAAAAAGGCTTGGATTTGACTTTTCATACCTGGTACCCCAACAACAAAATCACCCACTCGCAGAGACATTACGATTCTCTTTGATGTATAATATCCCCAATTAATAATGTTATTAGACAGGTCAAAGGCTCCGGATTTTAACGTTCCAGAGGATTTTGAACTATTGCCCCCTTTGGAACTTAAACTTTCCAATGGTGCTAAGTTCTTTTTTGTACCCACTCCAGGCTTGGAGGCAACTAAAATTGATGTACTCTGCAAAGGTCAGCGAGCATCACTTCCGCTTGAGCAAACCCTTGTTTCCTCATTCACTCTTCAGATGTTACAGGAAGGCACAAAAACTAAAAGCGCGGGTGCAATAGCTGAGTTTTTTGATTTTTATGCTTCTGAAGTCCACCCAATTCAAACTTATTCTCATGAAGGTTTGGGTCTATTGTCCACCAAAAAACATCTCAACGTTGTTTTAAAAGAGTTCTTATCCTTGTTCATGGAGGCAACTTTCCCGCAGGATATGCTGGAAAAACGCCAGTCTCAGAGAAAACTCAGCATCAAATTAGAAAAGGAGAAAACAGCTTCGAGAGCAAGTCAATTATTCAGAAAATGCCTTTTTGGAGCTAATCACCCCTATGGTGTTGAAGTTAACGAAAGCCATGTTGAAAGCATCACTAGAGATCTTTTGGTTTCTTACTACAACGATATGTTATGGCAAGATTTAGAAATTTTTGTTACAGGGGATTTTGATTCAAAGGAACTTGAGAGCCTCTGCAAACTACTAGGAGGCCTACCAAACCGGGAAGTAGTGGAATCCGTACTTTTGCCAAGTATTAACACCTTAATGGCAGTAACAGAACCAAGAGATAAGTCTGTACAAAGCAGTATTCGCATAGGAAATTGGTCTATCCCCCAAACGCACCCTGACTTCATTGCCCTCTCGGTGTTCAACACTATTTTAGGAGGGTATTTCGGCTCCCGATTAGTTAAAAATATACGAGAGGACAAAGGTCATACCTATGGCATTTTTTCATCATTAGCCGAAATTGGAGATGCTCATTATTGGGTAATATCAGCCGATGTTCAAAAAGAGTTTTATTTAGATGTGATTGAAGAGATTTACCACGAAATCAAAAAATTGACTGAAGATGGAGTCAATGGGCAGGAATTAGAAGTGGTTCGAAACTATCTAATCGGACAAATGTTGAAGCAATTCAGTACTTCATTTGACTTAATTGATAGATTCAAGGCTGTTCATCACTCAGGAATGGATTTCGATTATTATGCTCGGAAATTGGCATTTTTAAAGAAATTTACTTCGGAAGAAATAAAGAATGTAGGAAAAAAATACTTTAGCAATACACCCTATATAGAAGTGGTAGTCGGCTGATTAGGTTAGCCTAATATACAACCACGAGATATCTAACCCAGTCCAAATCCACAGTCTATATAAGCTAAATTCAAACCCCTTACAATTCATTTCAGCTGCAAGTTTTGCAAAACCTCTTGCGGATCCAAAATTCGCCGACCACAGCGCATGCTTTAGCTCATACAACAACCTAGCCTTCAACGCCTCATCCTCTTCCGCATTTTTATTCATTTTCTTGATCTTCTCACAAACACGGAGTGTACTCGGAAGCATTTTGGAATGGTAGCGTTGATATTGTCTAGCAGATAGCGAATTCTCATGCTTTCTTTTTAGAACGCCTATGTGATCTGAAAATAGGACAGGAAAACCTCTAGTTAATCGTAGTTGAATATCAAAATCTTCATAAGAAAGCTCAGAATCATAGCCACCAGCTTTTTTAAGAATTTCTGCATTAAAAACTACCGTTGGAGCTGAGATATAACTTTTACAGATAAGAGTTTCATACATTTTATTCTCTAGCGTTAACTTTTCTAATTCTCTATAATCCTTAAGACTATAAAAGGAAGTTTCTTTTCCATTTTCATCTAAAATCTTAGCATCAGAAAATACAAATGCGGCTGACGGGACCAACTTTAATTTGTCTATAGAGGCCGAAAGATGATTTGAATACAAAAAATCATCTCCAGATAGGTCAATTACAAACTGGCTTTCAACCTGATTCAAAACTTCATTAAAAAGCTTGCAATAAGGAATAGATTCATGCTTATATATTGCTGTAACTTGAATTTGCTCAGAATTACTCGTTACCCATTCCCTAATTATGACTGGTGTCTGATCAGTACTTCCATTATCCACTACAATCAATTCCTTCGGCTGATAATCTTGAAGGAGCACACTGACCAAAGCCTTCTCAATCCACTTTTCATGGTTGAAAGCAATACATATCACTGTAACCTGATCAGTCCTATACATTCTTTATCGTTTTCACCCAGGTGATTTTATTGCTTATATCATTTGAAAAGCGCGATTTAAAAAACATCAACTTATGATTGACCTCTTCATCAAGATCTGAAGAACCTAGGTCTACAAACTCTACTTTTTGCTCTACAGCAAGCTGAAAAAGCTCATTTAGTATCAAATCACCTCCATTCTTCACGGGAATTTGAGGATTGATCGCTGACAAAAAATAATACAAGGAATTTCCGGTAAGTTTTACACTCAGCGAATAGCCAATTGCTTGGCCATTTTTGCTTAACGTGATCAGAAAATATCGATTTGGATATTCAGACACTTGCTGCACAATTCTGTTTTCATCAAGTGTTACCTCATAGCCTTTCTGAGTGTTCCAAGATTTGATGTATTTTAAAAACCCAAAGTTGGAAATCGACGAGTGACTGACTTTAATGTCTGCATTTTTTCGATTGGATTGAATCTTGGAAGATTCTTTTTGAGTCTGTTTTTTAATTTTCTTTTTCCCAATAAAAAAATGTTGACTAAGCACTTTTGCTTGCTCAAAACCACACTTACCTAAAAGATAATTTATCAAATCAGTCTGAGGCTCGTAAGGTTTTGGGGCTTGGGATATAGTTATTGACTTTACTCCTCTATGGCTCAAATCCTCAACAACAGCCAAGATAAAAGATTCCAATGAGGCTGAACTAAGGCTATCTACTATCCAAAAACCGCCAAAGGGTGATTTGGGAATTGAAATTGCTTCACCTGTTTTAGTGATTGCAAAAGTGATTAGCGCTTTTGTCTTTTTCTTTTTCTCCCAGATAAAATCAAGTTGGTCCTGACAGTCACCAATTAGGGTATTACCTAAGAAAAAGTCTTTTTCCTCTTTCAAAGAGGAAACAACCCTTAGTTCGTGAAAATCACTTGTCCCCTTTTTGAAGCTTTCCAAAATAGTCTAGGTCTCTGATGTAATCATCTTCTGAAAAAGCCTGATCTGACATACCAAGTAATACCGAGTTGGATGTAAATCTGGCAACTAACCAATGTAAGGGAGGAATATAAACAGCTTGTTCCGGGGAGCTAAGTTCGAACTTAAAGACCTCGCCTTTTACCGACTGAATGTCCAGAAATATCTTTCCTGCCACTGCTACAATTACCTGTGATTCTTGCCAATGAGCGTGATTGCCTCGGCTCTCCCCTTCCTGCACTCCGTATATCCAAAAACATCGCTGAATCCCTTCAGGAAAGAGATCCAAATTCTCCCAAAAGGAAAGACTTCCAGTTTCCTTGGAGTTCCCTGGCAAAGTGAAAAGATAAGGCGATTTTGCGGTAACAGATTCAGGCATTTTACTTTTTTTCCTCCCGATAAAAGTAAGTTAATTCGAATGGATAACCTGTTACCTAGTTGTTAATTTTCTAAATTCGCTGCACATCAACTTAATGAAATCCATGTCAGACCTCGGAGACGAGTCAACATTCGAAGATACATTTTTTACCGTGCGCAGAAGCAGTGAAGGGCTTTACAAGGATAGAAGTAGTAAGTTTTTCTATTTTTCATTTCCGGTTAAAAATGAAGAAGAAATCAAAACTCACCTAGCAGAGCTAAGAAAAAAGTACTATGACGCTCGGCATCATTGCTTTGCCTGGGCTCTGGGTAAAGATGCAGATCAATTTAGAGCAAATGATGATGGAGAGCCTAATCATTCTGCCGGAGATCCCATTTTGGGACAAATCAGATCAAGTAATTTGACTAACATTCTAATCGTAGTGGTTCGCTATTTTGGCGGAACAAAACTGGGAATGGGAGGATTAATTCAGGCCTATAAAACCTCCGCTGCTTTAGCGATAGAAGCAAATGAAATTATCGAAGAGCGAGTAAAAATTTCCGTCTCCATTCAATTCCCCTACCCCGTGATGAATGATGTGATGAAACTCATCAAAATCCATGACCTTCAAATTCTATCTCAAGAAATGACCCTAGGCTGCGAAATGAAGTTAGAATTCAGAAAAGGATTAGAAGAGCTGATTATTAGTTCACTTGAGGAAATAAAAGATTTGGAGTTAACCGTTATTTAAACAACTCGTCTAAATACCCTTCAGCTTTGAGCTTTTTGAATATTTCTAAACATCCCCAGGCATCTGTGGCGGCATAGCGCTGCTGCTTAACAGTCAACTTTTCTGCCTCCCAGTTAGAAACTTGTTCAGACTTGGAAATGCGGATCCCTAATACCATCGCACAAAGATTTCTCACTCCTATATTGATAAATCCAACTCTTTTCAACTCATCGTTTAGGTCAAAAAATGAGTTTGCATAAAATGAATCTGTCAATTTGGCTAAGCCTTTGATATCGTCGTGAACAGCCGCTCCCACTTTCACAATACTTTCTTTTTCCAGAATATTCCGAATAGAATCTGGAAAGCCTATTTCATTCAATCTAAAAAGAAAAGCTTGAGTAGAGGTTGACAATTGCAATAAGGAAACCTGATTTGTTACTCCCTTTTTAAAAGCTGGTTTTGTCTCTGTATCAAAGCCGAGGACGCGTTGCTGAACCAGAAATTCTGCGACTTCCTCTACATCTTCAAGTTTATCGATTAAAAACATCTCACCCTCAAACTGTCCTAGTGGAAGGTTATTTACCTCTTCTTTTGTAATTTTTAATGGAATCATACCAACTTTTCTTCTTCTACTTCTTCTACTTCATCATAATAGGTGATTCCTATTTTGAAATAGCCATATAGAATGGTCATAAAAGGACTTATAATATTAAAAAAACAATAGGGAGCATACGTTAATGTAGCAACTCCTAAGGTGC
>NZ_JBVVUG010000022.1:0-15010 GCF_055809615.1 Algoriphagus sp. 10J20-15 | reverse complement strand
CCTAATTGGGGCACTTTCAAAAAAGGTAAAATAGCACTTCAAGACCATGGAGACTTGGTTCACTTCAAAAATGTGATGATCAAAAAGCTATAAAGTAAAAAGCCTCCTATCGGAGGCTTTTTTCATATTACAATCTCGTAACATTCTCTTTTTTGATGTAGGCATGTTTGTCTTTCCATTCTACTTCATACCAGATATCCTTCGAAGATTTGATTCTCACACGATGTCCTGGCTCCACCATATCGACTAATTCTCCGCCCGCTGAAGGCTTAGAGACAATAAAGGTAGGACTACTTGTAACAAGCCCTGTCCGAGGCCCATTTAGGAAATTATTAGCACCGAAGATCAGAATGATAAGTAAGATCGTTGGCCAAAACGTTTGAGTTTTATCAGACTTCCTCCCTGTCACCCAACTTGTAACTATTGAAAAAACAAGAAATACCGCTAGCACTCCTACGATATAATCTTGGTATTCAGTAAGGAAAATCATAAACCTTTGACCATCGCTGACCTCATATCCAACCAAAGTACTTTGTCCAGTAAGACTTTTGATTTTAGATATGGCTTGAGGGTTTGGATCTAGGTCATAATATTTACTCAGGTAAAGAGTAGCTCGTTCGTTGTCACCAATTCCTTCGGCTATGAAGGCCATTTTCAACAACATTGCGGGTGAATCGATCCCGGATTGGAAGTTAGAATCGTAAATTTCCATCGCTTCCTTGTAGCTTCTTGGAATTAGACAAAGAATCTGCTTTTTCCAGCGCAATTACATCTGCTTGACAATGAATACTTTGTAGAGATATCGATAAAAATATCAAAAGTTTTGTGAGAAAGATTGATTTCACGTTTGGCATTTAAAATTTGTCCCCTTATTTTTGCAGTCCAATTACGACAATGATCTGGCAAAAAGCAAGGCCAAGAAGTCAATTTGAAAGGTTTTAAGTCACCATTTGGTGGTTAAATTTTCTGAAAATTTTCAGGGAAATATGATTCCGTAGCTCAGCTGGTAGAGCAATACACTTTTAATGTATGGGTCCTGGGTTCGAGCCCCAGCGGGATCACTTGATGATATCAAAGAAATTTGATAAAATCGCAGCTTTAACTTACAAGGAGTTAAAAAGAAAGTTTCGGGGTGTAGCGTAGCCCGGTATCGCGCCACATTTGGGATGTGGAGGTCGTAGGTTCGAATCCTGCCACCCCGACTTTATTTATTCAGGTCCTGTAGCTCAACTGGATAGAGCAACTGCCTTCTAAGCAGTAGGTTTCAGGTTCGAGTCCTGACAGGATCACTCTCGAAAGCGGAATTACGTTCCGCTTTTTATTTTATTATTAAGTACCGATTCCGTAGCTCAGCTGGTAGAGCAATACACTTTTAATGTATGGGTCCTCGGTTCGAGCCCCAGCGGGATCACAAAAAAGCAGACTAGAAATGGTCTGCTTTTCTTATTTTTAGCCTATCTTTTTATCCTAAGGCTTGCATTACTACCTTTTTTCCTAAAGTATAAACAATTCAGCAACTTACTAAGTTGAATTTCAGTAAATTAACACCACACCTACCGAATACTCCTATTATTTTCGTAAGTTTTTAGCTCCAACTTTCATCAATTACATTATCCTAGCTATACCTCACGTTTAATATTCGGTGAAATAGGTAGGTTTCATTAAGATTTAAGCCATTTTAAATAGGTAGTGGTGAATTATCCCATTCCACCAATTTGCTTACCTATTACTAGCTGCAAATTATTTTGTAGCTTATTTATTGAAGACCAATTTACCCTTAGCACTTATGAACAATAACCCTGACCAATTGTATGCATTTCTGCGATCTATGGGTGACTTTGTGTGGGAAGCTGATATAGATATGCGGCAAATAAACTTCAATAGAAATGAAGGGACACACGTTTTAGGTTTTTCGCTTGAAAAATGGGCAGAATCTCCTGGTTTCTGGGAAAGCCGCATACATCCAGACGATATTGGTGTAGTTTTTCAATACCGTAACTTAAGAAACGAGCAGGCATCATTCATTCATTTGAGTATCGTATGATCAGTGAAGATGGGAATATTAAGTGGGTAAAGGATTCGGTCGCCTTCACACATGAGGAAGGCAGACTCCCTGTTCTTAGTGGTATAATGAAGGAGACCACTAACTATCAAAGACTAATTGCCATGGAAGAGTTGGAAAAAAATGTTTTTCGACTTTACATAGATAATTCCCTCAATGATCTTCTTCTTAGTTACCTCAAAGGATTAGAAACTTTGTTTCCGCAGATGCATTGTTCGGTAATGAAAATTAAAAACGGGCATTTATACGACGGTATTGCTCCTTCTTTACCTGAAGACTATATGAAGGCTATTGAGAATCAACTGATCGGTGAGAATGTTGGGTCATGTGGTTCAGCAGCTGCTTTAAAAAAGCAGGTAATAGTTTCCGATATTTCCACCGACCCTAAGTGGGCTAATTACAGGGAGGCAGCTTTAATTCACGGATTAAAATCCTGCTGGTCAAACCCGGTCATCAGTACTGAAGGCGAGGTGATGGCCACCCTAGCAATGTACTATCATGAGCCTAAAACGCCCACCGTCGACGAACTCCAGGTGATGGAACGCGTGACAGCCTTGTTGCAGATCATTTTAGAGAATAGACAAAAATCAGAAATTATTAGAGAATCCAATTTGCTCATGCTTCAAAGTCAGGAGTTGGCACATTTTGGCAACTGGAACTGGGATATTGAACACAATATTGTGACCTGGTCACCAGCCCTGTACTCCATCTACGGATTGAACAGACATGAATTCAAAGCCACCTTTGAGGGATACCTTGAATTACTCCACCCTGATGATCGTCCCATGGTTCGTGGGATAATTGAACATGTATTGAAAACCGGAGAAGATAGCGAATTTGAAGAAAGGATAATCCGCCCAAATGGAGAAGAAAGATATCTCCGTTCCTGGGCAAAGCAAAAATTGGATCAGAATGGTAAAGTAATTGGTTTGATTGGGGCTTGTTTAGACAACACGGAAAAGGTCAAAAGTATGATGTCTATTAAGCTACAAAACAAAAAATTCAGAGATATAGCATGGCTACAATCTCATGTTATCCGTGCCCCACTCGCCAGAATTATGGGGCTTGTTGACTTGATTAAAAATACCGCATCCGAAGAATTGCAGCAAAGTGAATTGCTGGACTTCTTGTTAGATTCCGCAAACGAGTTGGATGATCAAATCAGGGTCATTTCACAAAAGGCTGAGATTAGGGATACTGATGAGGAGTGAGAGGTTCTGGTGCAAAAGTTTCACTGAGCTATAATTCATTGTTCGCCTAATAAAATGAGCAGACACTTATATAAAAGTTGTTATCAAATCCACTTTAAAAATAGCAAGGTTTAATCATAAAGAATCACAGTGACCTAAAAAATACAGACTTGGAGCAGTCTGCAGTTTTTTCAAGGCATATCACACCATAAGAGACAATTGCATTCATCCAATAACGCTTGCGATTCCACCGAAATATGCTGATTGTTGGGTCATGAAAAACCTCTTGCTGCTTTGTGGAATCGCCTTGCTGTTTGCTTCCTGTGAAAAACTTGTGTCAGACAAGCATTTCTACGACCCCGGAATCTCATCTGAGTTAGCTCAATTCCGAAAACAACAAGTATCGGACATTCATTACGACTTGACTTTTGAAATTCCTGCGGAAAAGTCGGCCACAATTCCATCTAGTTTGTTATTGGAAGTTGAAATCACTGATCTTTCACATCCATTGATTTTAGATTTCAACGAGGAATCTTCTCATCTGCTTTCTCTCGAGGTAAATGGAATGGAAACAGAGATCGATCATAGGGACCAACACTTGGTTATCCCTAAGGAATCACTGACAAAAGGAAGCAATGCTATCGCCATAAAATTTATAGCAGGCGAGCTATCGCTCAATAGAAATGACGACTTCCTTTATACCCTATTAGTTCCAGACCGAGCCAGCACGCTTTTCCCTTGTTTTGATCAGCCAAATTTAAAGGCAAACTACTCGCTGACGATTACTGCTCCCAGAGACTGGAAAGTCTTGGCAGGAGCGCCAGAAAAAGCTTCTGAGGAAAATGGTGAGTTTGTCACTCATCGCTTTTCTAAGTCTGACTTAATGAGCACGTATCTATTTTCTTTTGTGGCGGGTAAATTTGAAGAGGCAAGGTCAGATTCAGATTTTCCTCAAACCATGCTTTACCGGGAAACGAATCCTGATAAAATTGAAGCCAGCATTCCCGAACTCTTTACTTTACATCAAAAAGCAAAGGAATTCTTAGAAGCATATACCGCCTACCCTTTCCCATTTCAGAAGCTTGATTTTGCCACTATTCCTATTTTTCAATATGGCGGAATGGAGCATGTTGGGGCAATTCAATACCGGGAGTCCTCGCTTTTCTTGGATGGAAATGCTACTGACTCGGAGCTATTGAGCCGGGCAAAGTTGATTGGCCATGAGACTGCACACATGTGGTTTGGTGATTTGGTGACTATGGATTGGTTTGAGGATGTTTGGATGAAGGAAGTTTTTGCAAATTTCATGGCTGGCAAACTTGTCAATCCCACCTACCCTAACATCAATCACGAGCTTTCATTTCTTACCAACCATTATCCTTCTGCCTATGGAGAAGACCGTACGAAAGGAACCAACCCGATTAAGCAAAAATTAGCCAACCTGAAGGACGCTGGCTCACTTTATGGCAGCATTATCTATGACAAGGCTCCGATCATGATGCGACAGCTGGAAACGGCTATGGGAGAAGCTGCCTTTCAGAAAGGCATTCAGAAATACATCAAAACCTTTGCTCATGAAAATGCTGATTGGAATGAGCTAGTGGAGATTCTGGATGAAAACACAGAATTGGATCTTCAGCAATGGAGTGAAGTCTGGGTAAACCAATCCGGAAGACCTATCCTTTCTGATAAAATCGAGCTCGCAAAAGATGGGACAATCAGCTCTTTTGTAATTACACAAAACGCAGAAGATGGTTCAGACAAAATCTGGCCTCAGCTTTTTGATATTACCTTTTTCTACCCTGAGGGGAGTAAAACCTTTTCGGTTTCTATGGTGGAAGAAACTCTGGATTTGAAAGAAGCAATAGGTGCAAAACAACCTTCAGCTATTCTCTACAACAGCAATGGTTTAGGTTATGGGGTTTTTCCTTTGGATCAGGCTTCTCTGTCAAACATCCCTTCGCTCACGGATGAAGTGATGCGCGGACAATCCTACATCAACTTATTTGAGAACACACTTTCAGGAAACATCGAGCCAATGTTGGCTTTTGAGACTTTTCACAAGGGAATTAAACTTGAAGAAAATGAAATACTTTCAAGATTGATTTCTGGAGAACTCAGCGCTATTTTCTGGAAATACCTTAATGATGATCAGCGGGCACAAGTCCTTCCAGGTTTGGAAAGCCAACTTTGGAGTCAATTGCAAAAGGATCTTAGTACCAATCTGAAGAAAACAATCTTCTCGCTTTACAGTGGGATCGCTTATTCAACGATTGGTCAGGATCGCTTGTATTCAGTTTGGAAGAAAGAAATTGAGATCAAAGACCTAAAACTCAACCCTGATAATTTCACCAGTTTGGCAATGACTTTAGCGCTTTATGGTCATCCAAAAGCAAATGAAATTTTAATTGAAGAACGATCGAGAATCAGCAATCCAGATAAACTCGACCGCTTTGACTTTCTTCTCCCAGCTTTATCACAAAATGAATCTGAAAGAGACACTTTCTTTGAATCATTTAAAGAAGCTGACAATCGGGAAAAAGAATCCTGGGTATTATCGGCTTGTGGCTATATTCACCATCCGCTGAATCAGAATTCAGCAATCAAGCACCTTCCGCTCGCTTTGGACTTATTGGAAGACATTCAGAAGACTGGAGACATCTTTTTCCCAAAGAGATGGATATCGGTTACTGCCGGGCAATACACCTCGCCTGAGGCTGCTAAAATCGTCTCTGGGTTTTTAGATAAAAACTCAGACTACAACCCAATCCTGAAAAGCAAAATTTTGCAGGCCACGGATGATTTGATGCGTGCTCAAGAAATAAAGCAATAATTAGAAATCCAATGGATCAAGGTGCTTAAAATGTCCATTTTGTTTGATCTTCTCTTTGGCTTGCTCAGCCGCTTTTAGAGCGGGTATAATTCTCTTAAAGTGCTTAATTAGAAACTCTGTTCGTTCAGCTTCCGAAGGAAGTTTGATTAGCTCCAATTCTTCTTCCAGTTTGAGACCGATTTTATGAGAAAAAGAAAATGAATCTACGTCTGCAGGATTAAAGCTCACATCGTAATGCAGTAAATGAAGCATTTCCCTGAGGTAGAAAATATACTCATGATGCAAAAAGTCCGGGACCCTGAGATCATCTTCCAGCCACTCGATAGCACCTGCGGCATATCCTTTATTAGGTGAAGGATTGTCAAAGGTTGCAATTTTAAAAACACGCTGACCTATTGTTTTAATATCCATTCTACCGTCTTCATACCTAGTATGAATTTCATCCAACTTAACTTCAGTGCCATATCCGGAAAGCTGATCAATGAAAGTACAAACCCCAAAAGTCAAACCACCTTCCTCTACATCTTTGATCAACTCTTTGTATCGAGGCTCAAATATGTGAAGGTTCAGTTCTTCTCCTGGAAATACTACCAGTTTCAATGGAAAAAAAGGAAGGATCATAGAAGTGCTTTTTTAATACAACGTATATAGCCCCATTTTTTGTTTTCCTCGATAATGAAAAAAGCCGATCCTAAGATCGGCTTTCATGTATATTTTGAGAATTACTTCTCCTTATTTGCTAGCGATGAAGCTTACCAAGTCGATTACTTTGTTAGAGTAACCCCACTCGTTGTCATACCAAGAAACCACTTTCAAGAACGTATCAGAAAGCTGGATACCAGCGCCTGCATCGAAAATAGAAGTTCTAGGATCTCCAAGGAAATCGTTAGAAACCACATCGTCTTCAGTGTAACCAAGAACACCTTTCATAGTAGTCTCAGAAACTTCTTTCATTTTAGCACAAACCTCAGCGTAAGTAGCCGGCTTTTTCAATCTAACTGTCAAATCGACAACAGAAACATCCGGAGTAGGAACTCTGAATGCCATACCAGTCAATTTACCGTTAAGCTCAGGAATTACTTTACCTACCGCTTTAGCAGCTCCAGTAGATGAAGGGATGATGTTTTGACCAGCGCCACGTCCACCTCTCCAGTCCTTCGCAGAAGGTCCGTCAACAGTTTTCTGAGTAGCAGTAGTCGCGTGAACTGTAGTCATCAAACCTTCCTCGATTCCCCAGTTGTCATTCAATACTTTGGCGATTGGAGCCAAGCAGTTTGTAGTACAAGAAGCATTAGATACGAATACCATGTCAGAAGTGTAAGAATCTTCGTTTACACCCATTACAAACATCGGCGTATCATCTTTAGATGGAGCAGACATTACTACTTTCTTTGCACCTGCATCGATGTGACCTTGAGCAGTTTCTTTAGTCAAGAAAATACCAGTTGATTCGATCACATAATCAGCTCCTACTTCACCCCACTTAAGGTTTGCTGGGCTTTTTTCGGAAGTAACACGAATGCTATTTCCATTCACTACCAATGCGCCGTCTTTTACCTCTACAGTACCTTTGAAGTTACCGTGAGTAGAGTCATACTTAAGCATATAAGCCATGTAGTCTACATCGATCAAATCGTTGATCGCTACTACTTGGATATCTTCTCTTTCTTGTGCAACTCTGAACGCCAAACGTCCGATTCTTCCGAATCCGTTGATTCCAACTTTAATCTTGCTCATATTTATTTTGATTTGAGTATAGGTTTGATTCCTAAAATCCCTTTAGCGGGTATGCCACTTTTGGCTAAAAATCCCTGAGGGATGGCTAAGTTATTACATTTATTTGGCTAGCCCAAACTATCTGTTGAGGCTCGTCAAATCTTCTTGTATTCAATCGATTTCGAAGAAAAATAATTCCATAAAAATTTTGAAAAAATCAGTTTTACAATGCTTTTGCCTATTTTGAAGCCTTACTTAAGCAATTTTTAATGTTTGAAAAAGCAATTCTCGAAACTGCCGGCTACACTCGGGCGATTCATTCTATCTCCAGAAATTTTGGAAGTACTCAAATTGAAAGAGGTGCAGCTACGCTATTTTTTGTAAACCAGGAAGGCTATGCACTCACCTGTAAGCATGTCGCTCAGTGGCTATCTCAAGCAGATCAAATCAACCAGAAGTATAACAACTATTTACAGCAAGGCAAAGATCTTAGCGGGGGACAACGTTCTGCTTTAGCCAAAAAACTAGGTTTAAAACCTGATGCTACTTCCGAGATGAGAGTGACCTTTGTAGACTGTGTGGATCAGATCAAAAACATGAGGTTTTTTATTCATCCAGAATACGACCTGGCTTTTGATCAAATTTGAAGGTTTTGAGAAAACGCTATTCACCAATGTTCCAAAATTCAAGAAGGATCATGCCGAAATCAATCCCGGAGCAATGTTATGTAGACTTGGTTTTCCTTTTCCTGAGTTTTCAAACTATCAGCTAAACACCCAAAAGCAATCTCTTGAGTGGACAAGCACTGGAGCGATGCGCTCTCCCCGATTCCCGATCGAAGGAATGCTCACTCGTTTTCTCGGAGATAAAAAAGGAAAAGTTTATGGAATGGAAATGAGTACGCCTGGACTAAGAGGACAAAGTGGAGGCCCACTATTTGATGCCAGCGGAAAAGTATGTGGTATGCAGAGCAGAACCAAGCATTTACATCTGGGTTTTGATATCGAGGAAAAAGCAATTATTGCCCATGGCAAAGCAAAAAAGGTGAATGATTACGCATTTATCCATCTGGGTGAATGCATTCACGTTTCGGTGATTAAGGAATTTATGCGAGCGAATAATGTGAGTTTTGAGGAAGAATAGGCGATTTCGGATTTCGGAGTTTTGATTTCGGGTTTAAAAAAACAACAGACAGACATCTTACAATCTCACTATAAGTAAAAAAAGCCATCCGATTTCTCAGATGGCTTCCTGTATTTTTAAAGTTGTATTAAACCAAGGATACTATCACTTCGTTCAGGGTTGCGCTTGGTCTCATCGCCTGAGAAGCCAATGCTGCATCTGGTCTGAAGTATCCACCGATATTCAGCGGAGTACCTTGGGAACTATTCAGCTCATGTACGATCACTTGCTCATTTGCTTCCAAAGCTGTCGCAAGTGTAGTGAATTTAGCCTTCAACTCAGCGTCTTTGTTTTGCGCAGCAAGTGCCTGCGCCCAGTATAGAGCCAAGTAGAAATGACTTCCTCGGTTATCCAATTTACCGACTACTCTAGCTGGAGATTTATCGTTTTCCAACCATTTGCCAGTTGCCTGATCTAGCGTTTCTGCCAGTAATAAAGCTTTGTCATTATGGAATGTTTGTCCCAAATGCTCTAGGGAAACCGCCAGTGCAAGGAATTCACCAAGGGAATCCCAACGCAAATGACCTTCAGTCACAAATTGCTCTACGTGCTTAGGTGCAGATCCACCAGCTCCAGTTTCAAACAATCCTCCTCCATTCATCAATGGAACGATTGAAAGCATTTTAGCAGAAGTACCCAATTCCAAAATCGGGAACAAATCTGTAAGGTAATCTCTCAACACATTTCCAGTCACCGAGATCGTATCCATACCTTCTTTAATTCTAGCCAAGGAAAGGTTTGTCGCCTCTACAGGAGAAAGAATAGAAATCTCCAATCCAGTCTGATCGTGATCTAATAAATATTTATTTACTTTTTTGATCAGTTCCGCATCATGAGCTCTATTTGGATCCAACCAGAAGATGGCAGGAGTATCAGATAGTCTAGCTCTCGTCACAGCTAATTTAACCCAATCCTGAATCGGAGCGTCTTTTGTTTGGCACATTCTCCAGATATCTCCAGCTTCCACATCGTGAGAGAAGATTTCTACGCCATTTTGATCCAATACTTTTACAGTTCCAGCGTAAGGAATCTCGAAAGTTTTATCATGGGAACCGTACTCTTCAGCTTTTTGAGCCATCAAACCTACGTTAGGCACAGAGCCCATCGTAGAAGGATCAAATGCTCCATGGGCCTTGCAGAAGTTGATTGTTGCTTCGTAAACTCCTGCATATGATCTATCTGGAATGACAGCCTTGGTATCCTGAAGCTTACCAGCCTTATTCCACATCTGACCAGAAGTTCTAATCATCGCAGGCATAGAGGCATCGATAATCACATCACTAGGTACGTGTAGGTTGGTGATTCCTTTGTCAGAATTTACCATAGCCAAGTCTGGACTATCAGCAAGGCAAGCTGCGATATCCGCTTCAACTTCCGTTCTTTTAGGAATGGAAAGTTTATCAAGATTGGAAATCAAATCTCCAAATCCATTATTCACATCGATTCCCACCTCGTTGAAAGTAGCGATATGCTTCGCAAAAACTGGCTCAAAAAATACCTTCACCGCATGACCAAAGATGATAGGATCTGACACCTTCATCATCGTTGCTTTCATGTGTATGGAGAATAGGACACCTTGCTGCTTTGCTTCAGCTTTCGCTTTTCTAAGAAATGCTGTCAACGCTGAAATACTCATCGTTGAAGCATCGATCACTTCCCCAGCCTGAATTTTCAACCCAGATTTAAGAATTTCTTTTTGTCCGTCAGCACCATGAAGCTCAATAGAAACAACCGCTTCATCAGCCATGGTGTGAGACTTTTCACTTCCATAAAAATCACCTTCGGTCATGCTATCCACATGAGACTTGGAATCTGCAGACCATTTACCCATGGAGTGCGGATGCTTTCTAGCATAAGCTTTCACCGCCTGTGGAGCTCTACGGTCAGAGTTACCTTCACGGAGAACAGGGTTCACAGCAGAACCTTTGATTTTATCGTATTTGCCTTTGATGGTCTTTTCCGCATCAGTTTTTGGCTCTTCAGGATAATCAGGAAGAGCGTATCCCTGCGCCTGAAGTTCCTTGATTGCAGCTTTGAGCTGAGGAACAGAAGCAGATATATTTGGAAGCTTTACAATGTTAGCTTCAGGAGTTTTTGCGATGTCACCTAGCTCAGCCAAGGTATCTGGAAGCTGCTGCTCAGGACTCAAAAACTCAGAGAAATTGGAAATAATTCTACCGGAAAGCGAAATATCACGCGTTTCCACAGATACACCTGCGGACTTAGTGAATGCTTCTACAATTGGTAATAGGGAATACGTAGCCAAAGCCGGAGCTTCGTCAGTTAGCGTATAAAGGATTTTTGGAGTTTGGTTACTCATGGTTTTAAGAATTCTAAAAAGACATGTTATACCCTGAGCCTTCAATTGACCTTTGTTAGGTCAGCTCCATTTCAAACTGTAGTTGGATTGGAAAAAAGAGGAAACAGGGTCTTAAAATATTGGGGCTAAAATACGGAAAATATCCTTGTTTCAAATTCCACTTACGTAAAGTAAGAATCCTTAACGGGTTAACTTATTGGATTGAAAAATTATCGGAATCCATCCAAGCCGGAAACTTCTCCCGGTAGGAATCTAAAGCTTCTCTATCTAAGGTGATTATGCTGATTTTCTCCTCCTCTCCCAGAAACTCAAGCGAATTTCCCTTGAAATCATAGGCAGCAGAATGCCCATTGTACATTATCCCATTGCCATCTTCTGCTACCCGATTAACACCAATAGAATAAGCTAGATTCTCAATAGCCTGGCGGGCAAAAGTGCATCCCAAGCGGAAACTCGGGCCGCAGGCCAAGACGCTACATAAAAAATCAGATCGTACGCCAGCTTCCCATCAATCATTCTATTCCTAGACCAAATAGGAAATCGTAAATCATAACAAACCTGTGGGCATATTTTCCAGCCATTCAACTCAAAAATCGGCAACCTATCTCCTGCTGAAAAAGATTGATCTTCATCAGCCATCCGAAAAAGATGACGCTTATCGTAATGCTGAATCATTCCGTCAGGACTCACCCAAAGCAAGCGGTTGTAATATTCCCCATCCACTTGGATGATCGCACTTCCGGCGATTGTGGCACTCTTTTGCGAAGCCATCTGCCGCATCCACTTGCAGATATTCAGGTTCATGGGCTCAGCCAACTCAGCAGCATCCATACTAAATCCTGTCGGGAACATTTCAGGCAGGATAATCAAATCCACGCCATTATCAATCTCCCACATTTTCTCTTCCAGCATCGCCAGATTGGCCACCTTATCTTTCCAATAAAGCTTTGTCTGTACCAGTGCTATGTTGAATTGTGGGGATTTTATCATCTGAGAGGATATATCATACGGTAATCAGTGGATATCTTTCCTTTGCTGACGTCGATCAATTTGGATTTCACCAAGCGTTTTTTCAGACCCTTTAGGTAATCTATAAAAAGGACTCCTTCTAGGTGATCATATTCATGTTGGATTACGCGAGCGGTCATTCCTGTAAATTCTTCTTCTTTCAGATTCCAATTCTCATCGTAATACTCGATAGTCAAGGTCTCAGGGCGAGTAATCTCCGCACGAACCTCGGGAATACTCAAGCAGCCTTCTTCGAAGCTGTAATCATCCCCATATTCATCCAAAATAATAGGATTGATAAATGCACGACGAATCCCGACTTCTTCATCATCCTCATCTAGCATTAAGGTACTGTCAATCACAAATAGACTAATTCCCTGATTGATTTGAGGTGCTGCGAGACCTACACCATTGGCGTTGTCCATCGTAGCAAACATATTTTTGATCAGCTCATCGAGCTCGGTCCCCTCGGTAATTTCCTCTGCTTCTTTCTTAAGAATTGGGTTACCGTAAGCAACTATTGGGTAAATCATTGTCTCTCTAAATAGGATTGTAGAATAATCGCCGCACTTACCTTGTCCAGGTTTGCCTTTTCTTTTCTGTCTTTCTTTTTACTTCCCATGGTGATCATACTTTGCATGGCCATCTTAGAAGTGAACCGCTCATCGACGAGTTCTATTTTTTTATCGGGAAATGCCTTTGAAAGCCTGTCCTTCATAGTAATTACTTTCGGGGTCATTTCGTTGTGCTCACCATTCAATCGTGTTGGATAGCCTAAAACTAATGTATCAACCTCTTCTTTTTGGCAATACCTTTTGAGGTAATCGAGCAATGTGGAAGTTTCAATAGTTTCGAGCGGATTAGCCAACATTTTTAAAGTATCGGTAACAGCCAGGCCGGTTCTTTTGGTTCCCAGATCAATTGCGAGTATTCTGGGCATTAGTTTTTTCTAGTTTTCTTCTTGATTTGGCGCAAAGCTTCTCTTTCTAGTTCAACCGCCTTAGGGAAAAGAAGTTCGTCTTCAATTTTTGCATGGATCCTAAGTTCTTGTTCCAAATTCTGTAATTCGTGGTAAAGAACCTTCATGGTGAGCGGAGCCTCCGGAGCTAAGGAATAATCAGCGGTCAATTTTCGAATCCCCTCCATCTCGTCATCGTGAATTTCATGCTGGTCGGCAAGCATATGTACCGGATCTCTCTCTAAAATAGTGATGGCATCTTGTAACGAAAATCGATTTTCCTCAATATCCTGAAGCAATTCGATTCTTTTGAAAAGCCTGTTTTCCTCCTCATGGATATGATGTATAAAATCCTCCACAAAAAGTGGGAACATAATCCTAAGATCTGCCATCAAAGCGGTAAATTGTGGCTCAGGAACTATCCCAGAGATTATATTAGAAAGAAAAGGTAATTCTTGTCGTACGAAATAGTAGTGCTTTTTCTTCAGATAAGCCACTAAAACTTCGATGGGGTTCAAGTAAAGTTCTTCGGTAGTTGGCTCCTTGCGCTGCGCCCAAGATTCCAATTCTGTAATCAGCTGACTGGAATGCACCTTGTGCTTTTTGCAAACCACTTCCAGCGACTTCTGTCTGGGTACTGATAAAAGCTAATTCCGAAATAATGTAGCACAGATGCGAAGACATAGTTTTCAGAAACTAAATCTCCTATCAGAGCCTTTTCGAAATCGTCTTCTGTTTGCATGTTGCAAAAATAATTTTTTTTAACAGAAAAAAGGGGAATAAATTGAGCCATTATATACTTCCCTCGTATAAACATTTGTAACCTTTATCAAAAGACGCTTCGAAATGAGGGGGGAAATGGGTAATTTACCTTAACAATAAAGAAATATAACCAACTGAAAGAGAAAGCCGTGAGCGAGACGAAAAACACTAAATCCCAAATCAGACTTCCAATAATTTTGGCATTAGCCATTTCAGCTGGAATATGGATCGGGGCAACTTTTGCTGAGCCAAAAGGAAATCAAAATGACCTAAGGGCTGCACTTTATAAGCTTCAGGAAATAATGACTTACGTCAACAGAGATTATGTAGACAGTGTCAATTCCAATGAATTAATAGATTATGGGATCAATAAAATGTTGGAACATTTGGATCCACATACCAGCTATATTCCTGCAAAAGACGCTTCAATTGTTCAATCACAACTTGACGGAGAGTTTGATGGAATTGGAGTAGAGTTTGGAATCATACGAGATACCATATATGTGGTGGCACCCTTGACTGGTGGACCTTCCGAAGCTCTAGGTATTCAATCTGGCGACCAAATCATCAGAGTAGATGGAGAAACGATGGCTGGTGTCGGAGTTACTAATAGAGATGTCTTTGAAAAACTACGTGGACCGAAAGGTTCCGTTGTAGTGGTGGACATGAAGCGGAAAAACCAAAAGGACCTTATCGAATATAAAATTACGCGTGATAAGATCCCTCAATATAGCATCAATGCATCTTATATGGTTAACGATGAAATTGGCTATATCAAAGTAACCCGATTTGCTGCTACTACCTATGATGAGTTCAAAGAAGCTCTTTATGACCTGAAAGTAAAAGGGATGAAAAAATTGGTCATTGACCTTCAAGGCAATCCAGGAGGTTACATGGGAGCGGCGATTAATATGGCTGATGAACTATTGGGAGGTAAAGCTTTGATCGTTTCTCAAGAAGGAAAAGTAGACCAGTACAA
>NZ_JBVVUG010000021.1:0-24892 GCF_055809615.1 Algoriphagus sp. 10J20-15 | reverse complement strand
CACCTCTGGAAACTGGCTTGGAGGAATCGCTTCTGGAAATTGAAAAGGATTATATCAAAGATCTACTTACACGGTCACTGCAGCAATGAGTAACCCTGCCAAGAATTCTTCACGGTGGTGTAGCTTCGTTGATGATGGATGACGTGATCGGAATGGCAAACTTTGCTGCGGGTTCTGAATTTTTGATGACCAGTATCAATCTGAACGTTGATTTCTTGTCATCTGCAAGAATTGGTGAAAAACTTGAAGTTTCTGCCAAATTAATTCGTTCTGGTGCAAACTTAAATCATTGGGAAGCCGTAATCACTAAAGATTCAGGTAAGCTGGTAGCTAAAGCCAGTTCAAACATGATCAAAACGCATGTAAAACTCAGCGATCTTGGATTTTAGACAACTTAATTTTAAGCAAATGAAAAAAATTGTACTCATTGCCTGCTTTTGCCTATTTTCATCGGTCGCATTTTCACAAACTACCATTACTTTCCACCAAAGCAACCTCCCTTTTTTAGGAGTTAATTACCAATTTGGTGAGAAATTTATACCTGAATTTAGATTGGGGACTGATCAATATATTGAAGATCTTTCAGCAGAACTTGTAGCAAACTACATTTTTAAAAAGAAAGATAATTTTGAATTTTATGGAGGAGCTGGTTTTAGAGTTGGAAGTTTTGATGGAATAGTAATTCCTGTGGGGTTAAATATTTATCCTTTCGATCAAAAGGACTTTGGCTTCCATATAGAAGGAGCTCCAATTTTAGGTTTTAGTGATGATTCCTTATTCCGAGGGTCCTTTGGTATTCGATACCGTTTCAGCAAAAACTAAAACTGCTCCATTTACACCATCAAATCCCAAACCGCTATTCCTAGCGAAACGGAAATATTCAAAGAGTGCTTAGTACCCAATTGTGGGATTTCCAACACCGCATCACATGCATTAAGCACTTCTTCTTCTACCCCAAAAACCTCATTTCCGAACACCAACGCGTATTTTTTTCCTTTTTCGGGAATAAATTCATTCAACATCACCGAGCGATCTACTTGTTCAAGTGCACATATTTGATAGCCTTCAGATTTTAATTTATCCATTGCCAGCATAGTATTGAGACAATATTCCCATTCCACTGATTCGGTTGCACCCAAAGCAGTTTTCTGAATATCACGATGAGGTGGAGTACCGGTAATTCCGCAGAGGTAAATTTTTTCTACACCAAATGCATCTCCTGTTCTGAAAGCAGAACCCACGTTATTTAAGCTGCGAACATTGTCCAAAACGAGCACAATAGGCGATTTATCCATTTCTTTAAACTCCTCGACTGATACTCTTTCGAGCTCTTCCATGTCTTAATTTTTTCATGCTTTTTTGTTCTGCTTTATGAATGGCTTATTTTTCGACTTTATTCCCAGAGTGAATTTTCGAAATTACGTACAAAAGTAAGCATACCCCATGAGTAAGTCTAAAGACGGCAAAGAAACGCCTTTAATGAAGCAGTACAATGCGATCAAAGCCAAGCATCCTGGTGCGTTATTGCTGTTTCGGGTTGGGGATTTTTATGAGACTTTCGGTGAAGATGCCGTTCGTGCCAGCAAAATTCTGGATATCGTGTTGACCAAAAGAGCTAACGGTTCCGCATCTCATATTGAGCTTGCTGGTTTTCCTCACCATTCTTTGGATACGTATCTACCGAAATTAGTCCGTGCAGGAAATCGTGTCGCTATCTGTGATCAGCTCGAAGATCCAAAGTCGGTAAAAGGAATCGTGAAGCGTGGAGTTACAGAATTGGTGACACCAGGTCTTTCATTTAATGACCAGGTGTTAGAGACACGAAAAAAAAACAATTACCTCGCTTCAATTTATTTTGGAAAGGACAAGCATGGAATCGCATTTCTGGATCTTTCTACGGGTGAATTTATGTGTGCGGAAGGCTCTGCTTCTTATCTAGAAAAACTGATACAAAGCTTTGCTCCAGCAGAAATTATATTTTCCAAAACTGCTAAAAAAGCTGCTTCAGACCTATTAAAGAATGATTTTATCACATTTCACTGTGAGGATTGGGTGTATCAATATGACTTCACGTATGAAAAACTAAAGACACATTTTGGCACTGCTAACCTTAAAGGGTTTGGTGTAGAAGAGCTGGAAATGGGGATCGTAGCAGCGGGTGCGATTTTGTATTATCTGGAAGAAACTGAGCACAAGGAGATTCAGCATATTTCTTCGATTTCAAGAATAGCAGAAGAAAAATATGTCTGGCTGGACAAATTCACCATTCGAAACCTAGAATTGGTTTTCCCTCAGCACGAAGGCGGTATTCCTTTGATCAATATCCTGGATCAGACGGTGACGCCCATGGGCTCTAGAATGATGAAAAAATGGATGGTGCTACCGCTAAAGGAGAAAGCAGCCATCGTGGAGCGTCAGAACGTAGTCGAATTTTTCTACCAAAATTCTGCTCTGATAGAAGAAATGGTCGATCCACTAAAGCATATCGGCGATCTGGAGCGATTGATTTCTAAGGTAGTTGTAGGTCGTGCAAATCCCCGTGAGATCAATCAGATCAAACGTGCGCTGATTAACATTCAGCCGATCAAAGAGCTTCTAAAAAACCAAAAGAACCCTACCCTAAAAAGGCTTTCGGATCAGCTGCACCCTTGTGAGTTCTTACTGGAAAAGATTAATACAGAGCTCAAGGAAGATGCGCCCATGCTCACTCACCAAGGTGGAATAATTAATGACGGTGTAGATTCGGAATTAGATGAATATAGAGGTCTAGCGAATACAGGTAAGGATTTTTTGGTGCAAATCCAGCAGCGGGAAGTTCAGAAAACAGGAATTACTTCTTTGAAAATTGCTTTCAACAAGGTTTTTGGGTATTCCCTGGAAGTTAGTAACGCTCACAAAGACAAAGTTCCTGCGGAGTGGATTCGTAAGCAAACGCTAGTGAATGCGGAGCGATACATCACTTCCAGAATTGAAAGAATACGAGGACAAGATCCTGAATGCAGAAGATAAAATGATTGCGATTGAGCAGCGATTTTTCTTGGCATTGGTACAAGAGACCGCTCAATATGTAACGCAAATTCAACAGAATGCTCGAGTGCTAGGAACACTGGATGTGTTACTTTCCTTTGCCCAAGTTGCACTTTCCAACGGGTATTGCAGACCAAAAATTTCCGAAACAGAAACACTTGAAATCAAAGATGGCCGTCATCCAGTAATTGAAAAACAGCTGCCTCCAGGCGAAAATTACGTTCCGAACGACATTTATCTGGATCATGATTCTCAGCAGATCATGATTATCACAGGTCCTAATATGGCTGGTAAATCCGCTCTGTTGCGTCAAACGGCTCTCACAGTGCTGATGGCTCAAATGGGTAGTTTTGTACCTGCGTCCTTCGCGAGAATAGGTATTATCGATAAGGTTTTTACGCGTGTAGGTGCATCGGATAATCTCTCTAAGGGAGAATCGACCTTTATGGTGGAGATGACCGAGACGGCAAGTATTCTAAATAATCTATCAGATAGAAGTCTGGTTCTGATGGATGAAATCGGAAGGGGAACGTCAACTTACGATGGGATTTCCATTGCTTGGTCTATCGTGGAGTACTTGCACAACCACCCTACCTTCCGGGCAAAGACACTTTTTGCAACGCATTACCATGAATTAAATCAATTGGCTTCTGACTTCCCCAAAATCAAGAATTTCAATGTCTCGGTAAAGGAAGTTGGAAACAAGGTGATTTTCATGCGTAAACTGAAACAAGGAGGTAGCGAGCACAGCTTTGGTATCCATGTGGCCCAAATGGCGGGAATGCCTAATCCTATAGTGTTGAGGGCAGCTGAGATTATGTCGCACTTGGAGAAGGACAAGGCTATGGCGGAGCAAAAGGAAAATGTTAAATCCATTCCTAAAAATAATTATCAGCTAAGCATGTTCGAGATGGATCCAAAGATGAAGGAAGCAAAAGAGCTGATTGAGGGAATAGATATTAACGCAATTTCTCCGATTGAAGCACTCTTAAAATTGCATGAGATCAAAAAGAAAATTGAAACATAAGATGTTTGTTTTCGTGTCTTATCTGAAAAATAAAATGATTTTTTCATGGATAAAGTATTGCTAAAAGATTTGCGGAAGCAAAATAAATACACTCAATTTTTTCAGGAGTGGAAAGAGCAGGAGTTTCAAGACCATCCAGAAGAAGACCATAAAATGGAGCAACTCGAGCAATTGAGCCAGAATATTGGCATGCAGGAAGGTCTTACGATTGCCTGCTTTGACTATAGAAAATTGAGTTTGGCTTTTTTCACGGGCAATGTAGAGGAGTTGACAGGCTATCCAGCAGCTATGTTTCGTTCGCAAGGAATGGAAACTTCCTTTGCAATGATACATCCTGAAGATAGAGAGGAGCTTTTCCGCTTTCAGAAAATTGTTTTCGATAACTTCCATCAACTCACTTTGGCTGAGAAGCATACCTTTGAGTTTTCATACACCACGCGTTGGGTTCATCGAAAGACGAAAGCCATTTCTTGGATGCTGGGAAAAGTAAGACCTTATTTAATTGATTCAGCGGGGAATTTTGCGATGGACTTGCATATCATAGTGCAAATGCACAATCCACCTAAATCTGGTGGGTACGATTGGAATTATTCCTACCAAAAAGCAGATGAAACTAGAGTATTTGTGAGTAAAAACTCTCCAAATAGCCGTGTGGTTTCTCTCACCAAAAAGGAAAAGGAAATTGTTGATCTGATTCTGGATGGTAAAAAGTCCAAGGAAATTGCTGCACACTTAAATATTTCAGTGAATACTGTAGGGACTCATCGGAAAAACATCCTTAAAAAGCTCAATGCCCGAAATTTGGGAGAAATGGTAAAAATATTATCTAGTTATCCATTTTGATACTTGTCTGTAAATCAACGGTAAACTCCAGTTTTTTTAGAATGTGTGAAAAAAATAACGAATGAATGCTTGCGATTTTATTAATGACGCTTACCTTTGCATCCACAATTCAACTGGATCACGTTTCAGTTAACAACGCGAGAGTAGCTCAGCTGGTAGAGCACGACCTTGCCAAGGTCGGGGTCGCGAGTTCGAATCTCGTCTCCCGCTCAAAAAGCCCTTGATTCAAGGGCTTTCTTGTTTCAAGAAAACAGTAGCTCCAAAAAGCTGGAGTGAAGCCGGGATGGTGGAATAGGTAGACACGCAAGACTTAAAATCTTGTGGCCGTAAGGCCGTGCGGGTTCGATTCCCGCTCCTGGTACATAAGCCTCACAGAAATGTGGGGCTTTTTGTTTATAAAGGATTTGTTTCAATTGACGCAGAGTCTTCAGAATAATCTGGCTTCTGAGCTTTTTTGGTTTAACACGATTATCCATTTCAGATCACTTTTACTTTTTAAGATTGATATAAATGAATTGTAATAATTTTACCAAGCACGGCCATTTTTCGTATTTTGAGACCTATGAAAGAATTAGAATTTTTGTCTACTGATTGGCCTACTGTAAAGCATTGGCTGATTATAGGAGGAATCGCTCTTGCCACTTTTCTGATTTTCCTTTTTACTCGCAGGAAATCAAGAACGCTTTTAAGTAGAAGATTGGTAAAGCGAATGGATGACGATCTGCTTGCGAACTTTCTAGCGGGAATTTTTGGCTCTATTGTGATTCTGATTGGCTTGCTGGTCGTCTTTAGGATTATTGGGTTGACAGGTGTCATCTCAGGAATGTTGGCAGGTGCTGGGATTTCTGCCTTTATCATAGGTTTTGCATTAAAAGATATTGGAGAAAATTTCTTGGCAGGAATTATTCTGGCTTTCAAAAGACCATTTCGGGTAGGTGATATCGTTGATATTAACGGGATGAGAGGTCAGGTGCTGACTTTGAATCTTCGGGATACTCAGATTAAAACTGGCGACGGAAAAGATGTTTTTATTCCAAATGGGATAATCCTGAAAAATCCATTGATCAATTTTACCATAGATGGGTTTCTTCGCTATGATTTTATCGTGGGATTGGATTACGGCTCGGATTATTATGCCGCTATTGAAGTGATCAAGTCCGCAATCGTAGAGGTGCCTGGCGTGTTGGATAGTTCCAAATTACCTTCAGTGTGGGTAACCGAGATGGCAGAAAGCACACTGAATATTCAGGTAACTTTTTGGGTTAACACATTTGATCGAGCGATATCTGACGCTATTGTTAAAAGCAGCGCGATTTTGATGGTGTTGACCGCATTAGAAAAGGCCGGCTTTAATATGCCGGCCCGAATTATAGAATTGAAGAATTATCAGGGTAAGGAGTTGAAAACCTCCGTCCCTAATTCCTTATGATTTGATAATTCCAGCTAAATCTGCTGGAGAATAAGCTACTGATTTCAGTGTTTTTCTATCGCCTTCCCTGAACACTAAGAATAAATCTCCTTCTTTTTCATAGAAGCATTCTGTCCCTTTTGCATTGTAGTGCGCCACAGTTGCTTTGGCTTCTTCTTCTGTTTTACAAGCTTTACTCATATTAGAGCGTTGTACTTCGTCGAAGAGCGTTTTGAATTTTTCGCCAAGTCCAAACTCCAAAATCGCCCCAGACAATACGTATTGCAAGTCACAAAGCGCATCAGCCACTTCGACCAAGTCATTGTTTGCAATAGCCTCTTCCAGCTCTTTCAGTTCCTCGGCCAAAAGAGAAACCCTAAGATCACATCTAACTTTCTCAGGGATAGTTGGAGATGGTAAAACCGGGTGTTTGAAAGTTTCGTGAAATAAAGCTACAGAGGTAAGTGACTTAGGATCTTGCATAATTTTGTAATAATTGAAAGCCTGAAATAACTAAAAAAGAACCGGTTTTCCGGACTTTTGCCCTGCGAATTCTAACTACCCTCAGGAGAATAAGAATTTAGCTAAGACAGTTTTCTGTCTTATTTAAAATTGAGAATCAGACAATAAGTCTGATTTTGTGACAAGATGTTTAAGTTTGTGGTGATACATTGGCTTGGATGAGTTTTTGTCCCACTATTCACAATAATTTTCCATGGAAATCTCATTTTATAAATATCAAGGAACCGGCAATGACTTCGTCATGATCGATGATCGTGACCAGAAATTTGACGATTCTGATTTGAATCTAGTCTCAAAGCTTTGTGATAGAAGATTCGGAGTCGGGGCTGATGGATTGATTTTGATCAGAAATCATAAAGATTATGATTTTGAAATGATCTACTTCAATGCCGATGGTAGCCAGAGTATGTGCGGCAATGGTGCACGATGTGCAGTTGCATTTTCCGCATTTCTAGGGATTTTGGATAAAAAGACGAGTTTCCTGGCCATCGATGGAGCTCATAAGGCGATTTTGATAGATGGTTTGGTGCAGCTGTTGATGGGAGATGTAGCAGGCGTGGATAATAAAGGAGCAGATTTCTTTGTTAATACAGGTTCTCCGCACCATGTTCGCTTTGTAGATGATGTTCAAAACTATCCTATTTTCGCAGAAGGTAAAACCATACGCTACGATCAAATGTATGCTCCAGCAGGCACCAATGTGAATTTCGTGGAGAAAATAGGTGAAGATGAAATCTTTGTCCGTACGTATGAAAGAGGCGTTGAAGACGAGACGCTTTCTTGTGGAACTGGAGTTACTGCTGCTGCAATTGCCTTTGGAAAAAACCAGCAAGCAGCCGAGATAAAAATAAAAACCCTTGGCGGTCAATTATCAGTGAAATTTAAAGCTTCCGAAAATGAAAGTTTCAGAGAAGTCTGGTTGATTGGGCCCGCTCAGCAGGTTTTTGCCGGAAAAATAAGTGTTTGACAAATTTTTGAGTTCTCTTTAGATGAACTCGTTTTATTATCAATTATAACAAAAAGGGCTTAATTTTGAGCCTCAAAGTAGAATTACAATAAGCTAGCATGTTAGATATAATAGCAAAAGGACTTGCAAAAGTATTTGGAACCAAGTCCGACAGAGATATTAAGGAACTTCTCCCAATCGTCAAGCAGATTAATGATGTTTTTTCTGGATTAAAGAGCCTCAGTGATGACCAATTGCGTGCTAAAACGGAGGAAATTAAAGCTGAAATCAACACTCACCTAAAGGAGTTTGATGATAAAATCAGTAGCATCAGAGCTAAGGTAGAAGACTTGCCTGTGAAAGCTATTCATGAGAAGGATCAGCTTTTCAATCAGATCGATCAGGTCGAAAAAGAAAGAAATGAAGCACTTGAGGTTGTTTTAAATAACGTTTTGCCGAAAGCTTTCGCGGTCGTAAAAGAGACAGCGAGACGTTTTAAAGAAAACGGAAAGCTAGTTGTAAGAGCGAATGACCGTGATCGAGAGCTATCTGCAAGTAAGCAGAATGTAGAAATACAAGGAGATGAGGCGATCTGGCATAATAGATGGATGGCCGCCGGTTCTGAAGTTGTATGGGACATGGTTCACTACGATGTTCAGCTGATCGGTGGTATGGTGCTTCACAAAGGTAAAATTGCCGAAATGGCCACAGGTGAAGGTAAAACGTTGGTTTCGACTCTACCTGCTTACCTGAATGCGCTTGCAGGACTTGGTGTACACATTGTTACTGTAAACGATTATTTGGCAAAACGTGACTCTGAATGGAATGCGCCACTTTTTGAATTCCACGGATTGACGGTGGATTGTATTGATAAATTCACTCCAAATTCAGCCGGTCGAAAGAAGGCATATAAATCAGATATCGTTTATGGTACCAATAACGAATTTGGATTTGACTACCTGAGAGACAACATGGCTCGTGAAGCCGGAGATTTGGTTCAGGGCAAGCATCATTTTGCAATGATTGATGAGGTCGATTCCGTTTTGATTGATGATGCGAGAACGCCATTGATTATTTCTGGTCCTGTGCCTAAAGGCGATGTTCACGAGTTTGATGACATGAAGCCAAGAGTAGCTACACTTGTTGATGAGCAACGCAAGTTGGTTCAGGGCTTTTTGACCTCGGCTAAGAAAATGCTTGCTGATGGCAATGAAAAAGAGGGAGGCTTGGCTTTATTCCGTGCATTCCGTGGTATGCCAAAATATAAGCCATTGATCAAATACCTTTCTGAACCAGGCATTAGAGTAATTCTACAGAAGACAGAAAATTATTACCTACAGGACAATAAGCGTCAAATGCCAGAGGCAGATGAGCCACTTTTGTTTACTATAGATGAAAAAACAAACGTAGTCGATCTGACAGATCGTGGTATCGAGACGATGACTACTAAAAATGAAAACACAGAATTCTTCATACTCCCTGATATCGGAATTGTGATTGCTGATTTGGAGAAAGAAGAAGGTCTTTCAGATACCGAAAAGCTTGTCCGTAAAGAGGAGGCAATCAAAGATTACAGCGTAAAAGCACAACGAATCCATACTGTAAATCAACTTCTTAAAGCATACTGTATGTTTGAGAAGGATACTGAGTACATCTTGGTAGATGGAAAAGTGAAGATCGTAGATGAGCAGACTGGTCGTGTGATGGAAGGTCGTCGTTATTCTGATGGATTACACCAGGCCATCGAAGCGAAGGAAAATGTGAAGGTGGAAGATGCCACGCAGACTTACGCTACCATTACCCTTCAGAACTATTTCAGAATGTACCATAAGCTGGCTGGTATGACTGGTACAGCGGAAACGGAAGCTGGGGAATTCTGGGAAATTTACAAATTGGATGTAGTAGTAATACCTACCAATAAGCCGATTATCAGAGCTGACCGAGAAGATAAAGTCTACAAGACTGTTCGTGAGAAATTCAACGCTGTCGGTGACGAAATCAATGAGCTAGTTGCAGCTGGAAGGCCTGTTTTGGTGGGTACCACTTCGGTAGAAATTTCAGAGGTACTGAGTAGAATGCTTACTTTAAAGAAGATTCCACATCAGGTATTGAATGCAAAGCAGCACGCTCGAGAAGCTGATGTGGTTGCCATTGCCGGTCAAGCGGGCACGGTAACTATTGCAACTAACATGGCTGGACGTGGTACAGATATTAAGCTTTCTCCAGAAGCTAAAAAAGCTGGCGGTTTGGCCATCATAGGTACAGAGCGCCACGAATCCCGTCGTGTTGATAGACAGCTGAGAGGTAGATCTGGACGTCAGGGTGATGTGGGTTCTTCCCAATTCTTCGTGTCACTAGAGGATAGCTTGATGCGTCTATTTGGTTCCGATCGTATTGCAAAGTTGATGGATAGAATGGGCCTTGAAGAAGGAGAAGTGATTCAGCACAGCATGATTTCCAAGTCTATCGAACGTGCGCAACGAAAGGTGGAGGAAAACAACTTTGGCACCAGAAAGAGACTACTTGAGTACGATGATGTGATGAACTCACAGCGTGAAGTCGTTTACAAGAGAAGAAGAAATGCGCTGAAAGGAGAAAGACTTGAGCTGGATATTCTGAACGTACTCTATGATGTATGTGAAGGCTTAGTGGATATGGGCAAATCAACAGCAGATCCTGAGGATTTCAGAATGAACGTATTCACTACCTTGGGTATAGATTATAATGTCACTGAAAATGACCTCAAAACCAAGGACGCAGGTCAATTGACCCAAGAGCTATATACTGCATCTTTTGAGGCATATCAGAAGAAAAGCGAAACAATGATGAGTACAGCTCTTCCGATTTTCAAGAGAGTGCAGGAGGAAAGAGGAGCTACTGTGAAAGATATTATGGTTCCGATTTCTGATGGAATCAAACAAATCGGAGTAGTTGCAAATCTTGAAGCGACAATTAACTCTGAAGGTCGAGAGCTAGTACGAGCGATAGAGAAAAATGTATCACTTGCTATCATTCATCAAAACTGGAAAGAGCATTTGAGAGATATGGATGATCTAAAGCAGTCGGTACAAAATGCCGTTTATGAGCAAAAAGATCCGCTGTTGATCTACAAGTTCGAGGCATTTGAAATGTTCAAACGCTTCATCGGTAAGCTGAATGAGGACATGACCACATTCTTGACTAGGGCAGACTTGCCTAAGCAAGATCCAAATCATGTGCATGCAGCAGCTCCTCAACATACTTCAGAACCTCAAATACAAGCTTCTAAAGCTGAGGCAGGAAGCACTCTAAACCCAGGTGCAAACCGAGCAGCAGTCGCAGCATCAAATGCTGGAAGACCAGCTCCGCAGGTAGTTGCTCCTAGAAAATCTGATAAAGCTTACGGAAGAAATGACAAAGTTTCTGTTCAATACACAAATGGAACTACCAAATCTGACGTGAAATATAAAAGTGTGGAACAGGATGTGCAGGAAGGAAAGTGTGTAATCATCGACAATTAAGCAAAGCATGAGAATTTTCTGGATTTTAGGATTGGTATTGATTTTAGCGAGTTGTAAAACCACTAGCAAAACGTCTAGTTCTGCCTCCAGCTATGCGAATTATCAGGAGAACCTTACTGCTTCTCTTCCGGTATACCCGGATTACCGTGCGCAAATGAGCTCCAAATCATCTTTCGAATCCGCAGAATCTACTGAGGCGATCGATGAACAACTTGATCAGATTCAGGCAAGCTTGGTAAGTAAAAAGAGTCGATTCTGAGCCATACTTTAATGGCTATTCCGTCTTGGTTTATTCAGGTATTGATCGCAACAAAGCTTTCAAAACCCGTGATGATTTAACCATGAACTTTCCTGATCTGACGCCACAAATGCAATACGAACAGCCGAGATATTTGGTGAAAGTTGGAAAGTATGCACACAAAATAGAGGCTCAAAAAAGCTTCGCAGAAGTAAAAACACAATTCCCAACAGCGAGAACCACTCAAGATCGCTTTCAGCGTGAAGAATTCAAGACGCTAAACGAACTCAATCAAGAAGATGTTGAAGGACAAAATTAAATCTCTGGCTAAGGCCTATAAAGAAGAAGTAATTGCAAACCGTCGTCATCTTCATGCAAATCCCGAACTCTCTTTTCAAGAGTTCAATACGGCAAATTTTGTAAAGGAAAAGCTTCAGGAAATCGGAATTACCACGATAGAATCCAAAGCGGATACTGGGTGGGCAGCATTGATTGAAGGCAAAAACCCTAGTAAACGGGTTATAGCTCTTCGAGCGGATATGGACGCACTGCCGATCATTGAGGCAAACGATGTTTCCTATAAATCTAAGAACCCAGGTGTCATGCATGCCTGTGGTCATGATGCGCACACTGCCTCTTTACTAGGTGCTGCCAAAATCCTAAATGAAGTCAAAGATGACTTTGAGGGCACAATCAAATTGATTTTTCAACCAGGCGAAGAAGTTGCTCCAGGCGGGGCTTCTTTGATGATTGCTGATAAAGTACTAGAGAATCCACGTCCAAATGGAATAATCGGTCAGCATGTGATGCCTTTTATAGAAGTTGGCAAAGTCGGCTTCCGACCTGGAATTTACATGGCTAGTGCGGATGAAATCTATGTGACTGTAAAGGGAAAAGGCGGTCATGCGGCAATGCCTGAGACCTTGATCGATCCAGTTTTGATCGCTTCTCATATGATTGTTGCGCTGCAGCAAGTAGTGAGTCGAGCCGCTAGTCCAAAAATCCCTTCTGTTCTTTCTTTTGGAAGAGTGGAGGCACTTGGTGCTACCAACGTGATTCCTAATGAAGTTAAAATTCAGGGGACATTCCGTACTCTGGACGAGGAATGGCGAGCTAAAGCTCATGAGAAAATGCTATCAATTGCTCACGGAATCGTGGAAGGTATGGGTGGAGAAGTTGACTTTGAGATTAAGAAAGGTTATCCATTTTTGAAAAATGATCCAGAATTGACACAAAGATCTCATCAGGCGGCTATTGCATATCTGGGCGAAGAGAATGTGCTGGATTTGGATATTTGGATGGCAGCGGAAGATTTTGCCTTTTATTCTCAAGAGATTGAAGGATGTTTTTATAGACTGGGTACGCGAAATGAGTCCAAGGGAATTACCTCAGGAGTCCATACTCCTACATTTGATATTGATGAAGATGCACTGGAGATAGGTGCAGGATTGATGGCATTTTTGGCGGTTTCAGAACTTGAAAAAGCATAATCTTACAATAACCTTCATTTCTCTTTATTGAAGTATCTTCGCCTTTCTCATCCTAGACGAAAATGAAAAAATTCCTTGCTACCGCAATTTTTGTTTTACTTATAGCTACGCAAAGCTTTGCCTGGGGGCAGTTGGGCCACTATTTGATCGGCTATATGGCCGAAAAGCAGATGAAAAGATCTGTTCGAAAGAAGGTCGAGAAAGTTCTATACCCCATGTCTATAGGCAGAAGCGGAACTTGGATGGATGAGATTAAGTCTGACAGATCCTTTGATTATGCTAATTCCTGGCATTATATGACTAGTGTCGCAGGGGAATATGATGAATCCATTCAGGAGAGAGGTGGAAATGTTTATGCCGAAATTAATCGAATTAAACAAGAGCTGAAGGCTGGTGGTCTTGATCCGAAAAAGGAGGCTGAAATGCTTAAAATGCTCATTCATATGGTAGAGGATATTCACCAACCGTTACACGTGGGAACTGGTGAAGACCGTGGTGGAAACGATGTGAAGGTTGATTATTTCGGTAAACCTACGAATCTCCATGCAGTTTGGGATTCCAGTATAATTGAGGGCTGGAATATGAATTATACCGAAATCGGTGATGAACTCTCTAGACGGATTAATAAGGATTTGATTGCTGGATATCGCGTAGTTGGGATGGATACCTGGCTTGCAGAGGCAGTTTCCTTAAGACCGATGGTTTACAACCTTCCAGAAAGCAAGAAGCTTTCCTATAATTATGGGTACGATACCCGAGAGGTAATCGAAGAAAGATTAATTGCCGCAAGCATACGCTTGGCGAAGATTTTAGAAGAAATCTACGGGTAAGGATAAAAATATTTCTTTAAATGCCGCGGGACCTATGTAGGCCAACGGCATTTTTTTGTATTTTAACAGTCATAAACGCTGATAAATGCAAAGACTTTACACCCTAAGTCTCTTCTTTATTCTAATTTGTTCAACTGCTTTTTCTCAGGACCTGAGGAATCGGCTTGGTAGGACTTATTCCAATCCAGACTCTGTAGATATCATTTTCGAACTTGAAAAGGAGAATTTACATTCGGCGAACGACAGCGGGATCTACTATTTTTTTGTTGCTGAAAAGTATAATCGAGCTTTTGAGAACACACTTGCACATGAGACTTTTTTGAAATCTGCTTCACTTCTCGACCCCAAAGAAAGTAATGATTTGATCAGCTTGTGTTACATCCGACTGAATCGTTTGGAAGCGAATTCAGGCAACTGGGATCAAGCTCTTTTCTATTCTCAAAAAGGACTGGAAAATGCCACCGTAGGATTGGATAGCAATTATATGGGTTATGCCCTGTTGGATATTTCTGTGGTCTATCATGATATGGAGGATTACCCCAAAGGAGTGGAGTATGGAAAGAAAGCTCATGAATTGCTTACAGAATATAGTGATGGGAGCCCAACTTTTGTTGCGTTTTCACTTAATGCAATCGCCATTAATTTTGATGACTGGGACAAGCCTGATTCCGCGCTTTTTTATCACTACAAAATCTTTGATAACATTGAGAAGCTGGACAGTTCCAGGATCACTTTTACTTTCAATAATATTGGAAATACCTTATTGAAACAGGAAAAATACGAGGAAGCAGCCCAGTGGATTCAGACGGCTGTCAGTTTAAACAAGAAAGATCAGGATCAATACAGTTTGGCAGCCAACTATACTAATTTGGCGACAATTGCCTATAAGCAGCGGGATTTTGCGACAGCAGAAGTAATGATGGATTCTGCCTACAAATATGTGGTAGAATCCCAATCCACAGAGAAAATGAGGGATTATCTGGAGGAACAATATCAATTCAATAAGGCTAAGGGAAACCTAGTAAGTGCCATGGATTACCTCGAGCAATATTCCACGTTGAAAGATTCCATCTTTAAGGAAGAGCGAGTGAAAATGCTGGGAGAATTGGAGGCAAAGTATCAGGTTCAAACCAAAGAAAGAGAGCTTGCCGAATCACGCGCCGCATTGGTAGAAAATGAGTTACTAGTCAAAAACAGGAACAATCAGATTTTACTACTTGTGGTATTTCTACTGATAATTCTAGGCGTAGCATTTTTCATTTATTATCGTCAAAAAACCAAAAATAGGCACTTGGAGCAGGAAGCCAAGTTGCAGCAAATCTATGCCGAACAAGAGACTCAAAAGCAACTTCATGAGCAGCGCAATAGGATTTCCTCAGACCTTCATGACAATATCGGAGCTCAGTTGACTTTCATAGTTTCTTCCTTGGACAATCTAAAATACTTCGAGCTGAGTAAGGAGAAAATGGCGGGGAAAATTGACCAGATATCTGCCTTTACAGTGGAGACGGTTAATGAGCTCCGTGATACCATCTGGGCAATGAATAAGGATAATATCAGCTTGGGTGATTTACAGACTAGATTAGCAGGTTTGATCGCAAAAGCAAAGTCTGCCTGTCCTCAAATCAATTTTGAGCTGGAAATTCCTGATGACTTAGAAATGGACTTGTTGCTTAATTCTTTGGAAGGAGTGAATTACTATCGCGTGGCTCAGGAAGCTTTGAATAATGCCATCAAGCACTCTGGAGCAAGTCAAATTAAAATTGTTTTTTCTAAGCAAAATGAGCAAATCCGAGTTTGCATCGAAGATAATGGCAAAGGCATAGATCAGACAGGGATTGGAAATGGCCTAGGTAATATGCGCAATCGTGCTGAGCGAATTGGGAGAGAATTGAAAATTGAATCTGCCCTTGGTCAAGGCACACAAGTTTGTATCTTTTAGAGACTTATTAAATCTAATTAACATGCCTATAAAAATTGCCATAGCCGAAGACAACAGTTTTTTACTCAAGGCCATTTTGGATAAACTGTCTTTTTTTGAAGAGCTAGAAGTGAAATTTTCCGCTGTAAATGGGATCGAGCTCTTAGAAAAATTGGAAAAGGATTCCAATGTTCACTTGATTCTGATGGATATAGAGATGCCCAAAATGAATGGAATAGAGGCAGTGGCTCAGGTATCTCAGAAGTATCCCCAGATCAAGACGATCATGTTGACTGTCTTCGATGACGATGAGCATATTTTCAAAGCGATACAAGCAGGAGCAAATGGCTATTTCTTGAAGGAGGTGGATCCAAAAACACTTCATCAAGGGATCATAGATACTTTAGAAGATGGTGCTGCAATGACACCTTCAGTAGCAATGAAGGCTTTAAAACTTCTCCGTAACCCTCCGGATTTTTCAGAACCGGTGGAGGAGATCAAGTTGACGGCGCGAGAAATCGAGATCTTGGAACAAACTTCAAAGGGGCTCAATTACAATCAGATCGGCGAAAACTTGTTTATTTCTCCGAAAACAGTTCGAAAGCACACGGAGAATATCTATCAGAAATTGCAGGTTCACAGCAAGCTCGAAGCGGTTCAGAAAGCTGTGAAGAATCGGATAATTGAGGGGTGATGAAATTTTAGGCTTTTAATACTAAAGCTCAATAGATATTTTGACTTTTCCCCCTAGTCCTTTTTCTACGATGTCAAATAAAGTTTTTAAAGTTAAATTGCTTCCATTATTTTCAATCCTTGAAATGTATTCTCGTTTTCTATCCACGAGTTCTGCAAGTTCAGATTGAGTCAATTTCCTTTCTTCTCGCGCTTTTCGGAGTAGCAAACCAATTTGAAAACTTTCGAAATCTCGATCTAATTGATCACGTCGTTCAGTGCCTTTTATGCCATAAACGTCGTCTTTAATATTTCTCCAACTTTTAGTTTCCATCATCTTCTTTTTGTCTGTAATATTCAGCCATTAATTTTAATGCTTTTTCAACTTCTCGTTTTGGTGTCTTTTGAGTCTTTTTCTGGAATCCGTTTAATAGAACTACCAATTTTCCGTTATCGAAGAAGCAGAAAACTCGCCAAATGTTACTACCTAATTGAATTCTAGCTTCGTACAAGCCATCAGTTCCAACGATAGGTTTAAGGTAATTTTGAGGAACGCGTTCTAGTGTTTCAATTGCTTCAATAATTTTGAAGATTTTGTCCTGAACCTTTTGAGATTGAGAATTTAAAAAATCTTCAAAATAATTTTTAAAAGCGATGACCTTTCTAACCTTCATTAATAATGTAACTTATAAGTTACAAATATATTACTTATAAACTGAATTCTATATATTTAAATACCCTCAAACAACCCGCCCATTCCCTGAGCTGGTTTAATCTTCAAGTGCTTATAAGCCAATTCAGTTGCCATTCTACCACGGGCGGTTCTTTTCAAATAACCCTCCTGAATCAAAAAGGGCTCATATACTTCCTCGATAGTCTCAGCTTCCTCACTACATGCCGTAGCAATAGTACTCAAGCCTACCGGCCCGCCTTTGAATTTTTCGATTATAGTCAGCAGAATTCGATTATCCATTTCGTCCAAGCCATTTACATCCACATCCAAGGCATCCAAAGCGATTTTAGAAATCTCCAGTGTAATCGTTCCGTTTCCTTTTACTTCTGCAAAATCACGTGTTCTGCGAAGCAGCATGTTCGCAATTCTTGGCGTTCCCCGACTCCTTCTGGCTATTTCATAAGCTGCGATTTCATCTATTGGTGTTTGCAAAATGCCTGCAGATCGTGTTACGATATCTGTCAATAATTTCGCATCGTAATATTCCAATCGGGAATTGATCCCAAATCGCGCACGAAGAGGAGAAGTCAGCAATCCCGAGCGAGTAGTCGCTCCAATCAGCGTAAATGGACTTAGAGAGATCTGTACCGAACGTGCATTAGGGCCAGAATCCAGCATGATATCGATCCGGAAATCCTCCATCGCTGAGTACAAGTACTCTTCCACAATAGGGTTTAGTCTGTGTATTTCATCTATAAAAAGGACATCCCCTTCATCCAGATTGGTCAGCAAACCTGCGAGATCTGAAGGTTTATCTAGCACTGGCCCGGAAGTGATTTTTAGGCCAGCATTCAGCTCATTTGCGATAATGTGACTCAGCGTTGTTTTGCCCAAGCCTGGAGGGCCATGCAAAAGCACATGATCCAATGGCTCATTTCTGTTTTTTGCCGCCAGTACAAATACCCGTAAATTCTCTACGATCTTGAACTGTCCCGTAAAATCCTCAAAGCTTAAGGGTCTTAATGCTTTCTCGAAATCCTTGTCTTTTGGGCTTAGACTTTCGTCATCGCCACTTAAATAATCTTCTCTCATAGTTTATCCGTACGCACACAAATATAGAAAAATACGAACGCCTTCTTCTCCCTTTTTGAATTGCTAGCTTTCCTGCGAAACCCAAAAATAAGCCTTAAATTTGCCCTCAAATTCATAAGCTCATGCGCCCTAACGCCCGTAAAAACATCATTTATTCCATTGTTCTTCTAGTTGCTATAATGCTGGTTTACTCATGGCGGAATCGTGACCAGACCGATACAGAATTGACGGAAACTATAGTTGCGGTTGCTGGGAAAATGTCGATTTCGGGTAAAACCATGGGGACAACTTATAACATCACCTATCTGGATGAGGAAAGCCGTGATTTACAATCTTCAATTGATTCTCTTTTGATTGTTTTCAACCAAAGCCTTTCTACTTACATCCCGGACTCTGAGCTAAGCAAGTTCAATTTAGGAGACACTATCGATTTTAACTTGCCCTATTTACTCCCGGTTTTGCAGGAATCTAAGGTTGTTTTCGAAAACACAAATGGAGCTTTTGATCCGACGGTAGGACCTCTTGTGAACATCTGGGGTTTTGGCCCAAGCGGACCAGAACTTAAGGACAGCGTGGATATTAAAAATTTGCTGGCGACCGTGGGCTTTTCTAAAATCGAATTTGATCAGAAGCAGCTTCGCAAAAAAGTGTCAGGTATTTACCTTGATTTTTCTGCTATCGCAAAAGGTTATGGGTCCGATGTAGTTGCTGACTTTTTGAAAAATAAAGGAGTATCAAATTACCTCGTGGAAATCGGAGGCGAGCTTGTCGCAAATGGGACAAACGAAAAAGGTGAGCTTTGGAAAGTTGGTGTCAATCGTCCAGAGGAATCCTCCAATGCCTCAGACTTGATCAGTATCATCGCTTTGCAAAATCGTGGAATGGCTACTTCGGGAAACTATAGAAATTACTATGTGCGTGATTCTGTAAAAATCTCACATACCATCAACCCTGCCACAGGTTATCCTGTTAATCATACTTTGCTCAGTGCGACTGTTTTGGCCGATAACTGCATGACTGCAGATGCCTATGCTACGGCAATGATGGTGATGGGAAAAGACAAAGCCATCGCCTTGGATTCTGCACTTAGTGAAATAGAAGTATTCTTGATTTACGATGATGGGCAAGGAGGATTTAAGACTTTTGCAAGTGAAAGCTTGAAGCCATTCTTGTCTTTTGTACAGGAAAATTAATTTTAAATGCAACATTATTGAATTTTATTACCTTTGCCTGAGTTATCACTTTCTCCTTTTCACCAGAAAAAAGAAAAGTAACTCAGGCCGATGGAATTCAAATTTTTACTTTTATTTCTCACAGCGATGATCGCCGGATCATTGGTACTTTTTGCTCCCAATTTCAGAGAGAAATACTTTCGTCTGGTTCTGGTATTTGCTGGCGCCTATCTCTTTGCGATTACCATTCTCCATATTTTGCCCGAACTCTTTGACAGTGGATTTTCCAGTAAAAGAATGGGGTTGTACATTCTGATCGGTTTTTTGCTACAGCAATTGCTGGAATTCTGGTCCAGTGGAGTTGAGCATGGGCATATTCACGCACATGAGCATCAGGGTAGCAAAGCGATGACAACCATTATGGTAGGCTTGTTTATTCATGCTTTTCTGGAGGGGACTTTGCTTTCCCATGGAGAATTGATGGATCAAGGAGAGCATGTCCTTGGCCATGTGCACAATAGCAAAACGGTGTTACTGGGGATAATTCTACACAAAGGACCTGCGGCATTTGCATTGGCAGCGGTACTTTCCAGTTCTTTAAGTAAAAAGACAACTTTACTATTACTGACGCTTTTTGCTTTGGCTTCTCCGCTTGGGATGATGTCAAGTTCATTTTTATTTGAAAGTGGAATTCTCGAAAAGCAAGGAATAGGAATTTTATACGGTTTAGTAGCAGGTGGTTTTTTGCATATTTCTACCACGATCTTTTTTGAAAGCAGCCCTCATCACAAGTTTCAGCTCAACAAATTGTTAGTGAGTTTTCTCGCTGCTGGTCTGGCAATTCTGTCAGAGTTTTTTATGAAATGATTAGCTTTTTACAGCACTCATTTTTGAAGGATTAATCCATAATGGTATCGGCTAAGTTTTTCAAAACTTAGTTATTTTCTATCAATACGGTTAGTTTTTGAATATTTCATAGAAAACAGTTTGCATTCCTACGGTTGCATTGACTAGTTTCAAGGGATTATTACGTTCTCAACCTAAATCCCAAAATATGCCCACACATAATGACAAAATGAAAGCTTACTGGAGGAAAAACCTCCAAACCCTTTTTATACTCTTACTCGTCTGGTTTATCGTTTCTTTCGGCTGCGGCATTCTTTTCGTCAATGAACTTAATGAATTTCGACTTGGCGGATACAAGCTTGGATTCTGGTTTGCCCAGCAGGGGTCAATTTTCGCTTTTGTGATTCTGATTTTTGTATATGTAGTTCGGATGAACAGGTTGGATAGGGAATTTGATGTGGACGAGGAATAACTTTTTGAACTGACAAACTATGGAAATTTTAACCTGGACCTACATTCTAGTAGGCTTATCTTTCGCACTTTATATTGGCATTGCTATCTGGTCTAGAGCTGGATCTACCCAAGAATTCTATGTTGCTGGTGGCGGGGTTTCTCCCTTGGCTAACGGTATGGCAACTGCTGCGGACTGGATGTCTGCTGCTTCCTTTATCTCTATGGCCGGCATCATTTCCTTTGCGGGATATGATGGCTCGGTTTATTTGATGGGCTGGACTGGTGGCTACGTTTTGCTTGCACTTCTACTCGCTCCTTATCTTCGGAAATTCGGCAAGTTCACCGTTCCGGACTTCGTGGGAGACCGGTATTATTCTAAAACTGCTAAAGTGGTTGCAGTGATCTGTGCCTTATTTATCTCTTTTACTTATGTAGCTGGGCAAATGCGAGGCGTTGGAATCGTATTTTCCAGATACTTGGAAGTTCCTATCGAATGGGGTGTGGTCATCGGGATGTGCATAGTTTTCTTCTATGCTGTTTTGGGTGGAATGAAAGGTATCACTTATACTCAAGTAGCGCAGTATTGCGTGTTGATCTTCGCGTACATGGTACCTGCGATTTTCATTTCCATGCAGCTGACAGGAAATGCGATTCCTCAACTTGGTCTAGGAGGATCTGTAGCAGATGGAACTCCGCTTCTCGATAAATTAGATGGAGTGCTCACTGAGCTTGGTTTTGCTGCTTATACTTCCGGAAGGAAAAGTATCACGGACATGTTTATGATCACGTTGGCTTTGATGGTGGGGACGGCTGGTTTGCCACATGTGATTGTTCGCTTTTTCACCGTCCCTAGAGTGAAAGACGCAAGACTTTCTGCGGGCTATGCTTTGGTATTTATTGCTATTCTATACACCACTGCTCCTGCGATAGCTGCATTTGGAATGTATAATGCTATAGAAACAACTTCAGAGAAGAATATTTCTGAGCTTCCTGAGTGGATTGCTACTTGGCAAAAAACAGACCTGATCAAAGTAGATGATAAGAATGGAGATGGGAAAGTCCAATATGTCGCAGATCCGGATGCAAACGAGCTGACGATTGATAGAGATATTATGGTGCTGGCAAGTCCAGAGATTGCCAAACTGCCAAATTGGGTGGTTGGTTTGGTTGCTGCTGGAGCGATGGCAGCTGCACTTTCTACAGCTGCGGGCTTACTTTTGGTGATCTCTACTTCTGTTTCCAGAGACTTATTTAAGACGTTCAAACCTGAAATTTCAGATAAAAAAGAATTAAGAATTGCCCGATTTGCAGCTGCTGGAGCAGTACTTCTTGCGGGGTATTTTGGAGTAAACCCTCCTGGGTTTGTCGCTCAAGTGGTTGCTTTTGCCTTTGGCTTGGCCGCTGCATCGTTCTTTCCTGTCATTATTATGGGTATTTTCTCTACGAGAATAAACAAAGAAGGCGCTATCGCAGGAATGATTACCGGCTTGGTATTTACAATTGCCTATATCGTTTATTTCAAATTTATCAGCCCAGAGATGAATACTGCGGATAATTGGTGGTTTGGAGTATCTCCTGAAGGAATAGGATCTATAGGTATGATTCTTAATTTTCTAGTATGTGGGATTATTTCCCACTTGACGCCACCACCACCTCAGGAGGTGCAGGACATGGTGGAGGAAATTAGGATTCCACGTGGTGCTGGTAAAGCGCAGGATCATTAAATTAGGGCAGATTTAACCCGAAATTGAAAACAATAAACCAAGATTATCATGAGTGACAGAATTCATACCCTCAGCGGGTACCTCTACGAATACCAAAAAAGTGTAACCCAGCCTGAGGAGTTTTGGGCTAGAATTGCAGATTCATTTCACTGGAGAAAACGCTGGTCTAAGGTATTGAAATGGAACTTCGACGAGCCTGATGTAAAGTGGTTTTTGAATGCAAAACTCAACATCACAGAAAATATTTTTGAACGTCACCTGTTTACTATTGGTGATCGCCCAGCAATCATCTGGGAAGCAAATGACCCTAATGAAGCAGGAAGAACGCTTACTTACCGTGAGCTTTTTTATGAAGTAAATCGCTTTGCAAATGCGCTGAAAAGGAAAGGAATAGGTAAAGGGGATAAGGTTATTATCTACATGCCAATGGTGCCGGAAGCAGCTATTGCAATGCTTGCCTGTGCCAGAATAGGTGCAATTCACTCCGTTGTGTTTGCTGGTTTTTCCAGTTCAGCTTTAGCAGATAGAGTAAATGATTGCGAGGCAAAAGCAATTTTAACTTCTGATGGAAATTTCCGCGGAAGTAAGAAAATCGCTGTAAAAGCAGTCGTTGATGAGGCTTTAGAGAAATCATCAATAGAAACAGTAATTGTATACGAGCGAACCAAACAAGAAGTGACCATGAAAGAGGGTCGCGATTTCTGGTGGCATGATGTGATAGCCGAGGAGTCTCAGGAATGTGTCGCTGAAGAAATGGACAGCGAGGATATGCTTTTCATTCTCTACACTTCTGGATCTACAGGTAAGCCTAAAGGCGTGGTTCACACGACAGGAGGATACATGGTGTATTCCCAATATTCCTTTGACAATGTTTTCCAGTATTCTGAGGGTGATGTTTATTGGTGTACTGCAGATGTAGGATGGATTACTGGGCATTCCTACATAGTTTACGGACCACTTTTGGCAGGTGCTACTACGCTGATGTTTGAAGGAGTTCCGACTTTTCCTGATGCAGGCAGATTCTGGGCGGTGGTGGAAAAGCATAAGGTTAATGTCTTCTATACCGCTCCTACGGCAATTAGAGCGCTCCAAGCCTACGGAACTGAGCCAATCCAGAAATATGATTTAAGCTCCTTGAAGGTCTTGGGCTCAGTAGGTGAACCGATCGATGAAGAAGCCTGGCATTGGTATCACACACATATCGGCAAAAATAAATGTCCTATCGTGGATACTTGGTGGCAAACTGAAACTGGAGGAATTATGGTTTCGCCGATTGCTGGAATCACTCCTACCAAACCAGCTTACGCTACGCTGCCACTTCCGGGGGTTCAGCTTTGTATCGTGGATCCAGAAGGAAATGAACTGACAGGAAACTCTGTGGAAGGCAATCTCTGCATTAAATTCCCATGGCCGGGCATGATTCGTACGACATACGGGGATCATGAGCGTTGCAAGCAAACTTATTTTTCTACCTACAAAGGAATGTATTTCACAGGTGATGGTGTGAAACGTGACCATGACGGATATTATAGAATTCTTGGCCGTGTAGACGATGTGATCAATGTGTCTGGCCATAGAATGGGAACTGCAGAAGTGGAAAATGCGATTAATGAGCATCCAAAGGTGATTGAATCCGCAGTGGTTGGTTATCCACATGAGGTCAAAGGTCAAGGAATCTATGCTTATGTAATTGCTGATTTGACTAATCGTACGGAGGATAATCTGATCAATGAGATCAAGGAAATGGTTTCTAAGATCATCGGCCCAATTGCTAAGCCGGATAAAATCCAACTTGTCCCAGGTTTGCCTAAGACTAGATCAGGTAAGATCATGCGTCGTATTCTTCGTAAAGTAGCTGAAGGCTCACTTGATAATATGGGAGACACCAGCACTCTGCTTGATCCTGATGTAGTGACGAAGATTATTGAAGGGAAAAAGTAAAGTTAGAATCAAGACTTAAGAGCCAAGACTTTAGAATAAAGAGTCTTGGCTCTTTTTCTAATCTTTTGGAGAAGAATCATCCTGCTCTTCGTCCATTTGAATAGATGACACAATAGAATCGGCAGAGTCCATTTCTTGCTTAGAGAAATTGTGCACGCCAACCATGAAGGCCACAATCAAGGCCCAAAATAATAAGCGGGCAGGTCTGAAAAACTTGTGGAATGTTTTCATTGGTATTGATTTACAGAAACCCACCTATTATTATTCCAATTATCAAAGCTGTCAACATGGCAGAGAATCCAAGTTTCGCTGTTCTATACTACCTCATTTCCACTTCACATCCACTTCTCCACTGGCTTTCATATGAATTACCAATTCTTTCGCCATTGGGTAAAATCCGGAAGGCTGAATAGTGAGGTCAGCAATTTTTAAATTAAGGATTGGGGTACTAAGACCCAATCGTTCTGTGATACTCCCTAAGCTTTCTTCCAAAACATCCCCAATAGGGAAAATGGCTTTGTCTTCGATCCTACGAATAATCTTGCGTTTTTTCAACCCAACTCCAGT
>NZ_JBVVUG010000020.1:0-44885 GCF_055809615.1 Algoriphagus sp. 10J20-15 | reverse complement strand
ATAAGACAGAAAAGAAGATATCCCTTTACTGGTAAATAAGTTTTTGGATGATATCTCTCAGGAAAATGGCGATGCACCAAAAAGTATCAGTAAAGCCGCTCTGGCAAAACTGCAGGAGTATCCATGGACTGGAAATATCCGGGAACTGAGAAATGTAGTAGAGAGGCTGGTAATCCTAGGAGAGCCAGAAATTAGCCTTGAAGACATAAAAAAATACGCTGACTATTAAGTCAGCGTATTTTTTTTTAGCTATTGGCGTCCTGAGTAGTGGTCGCTTTTGCGTAAGCTGGACATGGCTTACTGGAGGCACATGCTCCCAAAGCTAAAATCCCAATTAATAATGCTGCTGTGGCTAATTTTTTCATATGTAAGTTATTATTCTTTTCAAATATGTTCAATTAATATTAAGATAGCAATTACTGAACCAAGAGATTACAGCCTCTGATTTCGCTATTGTCAAATCTCCCCAACACTTCCAGCATCCCATTTTCATCTATTCTCCCCAAATCCTGCGTTTCAATAAATGCACAGGAATGAAAATTTGCCCAAAATCGATTACACATTGATTCCGCCTTGGCTTCTCTGAGTGATAGATAGCGGATCATTCACATCTCTTCAGCGTAACGCCGCATAGAATCAGGTAGCGTATATTTTCCCTGGCCTTTTGAATATGCCTGAGACATCAATTCAGTCATCCCGTATTCAGAATAGATAAATTCCACCCCGAAATATGGTTTCAAAATATCATGAACCTCTTCCCGGATCATCTCCTTTCTCCGTCCCTTCATTCCTCCTGTTTCCATCACAATTAGATTCGAAGGGGCACTGATTCTTTTCCCTGATTCTGCTAAATCCAATAAGGCAAATCTAACTCCTAACAGCAGCACCTTTTTATTATCCTCGGCCAGCGATTCCATTTTTTCGATAAGCTCATCCTGATTATAGAGGTAAAAACCAGAATGCTCAGAATTGCTCAGTTTAATAAAACGATCGAGCCATACTGACTAGACTACTGCCCTTTCTCTCCAAATAAGCAGGCAAAAGCGCGAGGACATGAAAGCCCTTCAGTGATCCAAACTCATTTTCGAAAATACGCTGAGCATGTTCCAAATACCATTGCTCAGACCAAATGAAATGTTTGCTTGTAATCATTCCGGTAGTGCCGCTGCTGGAGAAAAACTCAGAAAAATCGTCTCTCCCGATATTACCTGATGATCCTTGAAAAAGCGGATAGGTAAAAAAGGAATTTGATCCAAGGATTTCACCTTTTCCGTATTTAGATTACGAGCGGCTAGATATTTCCTGTAAATTGGATTTGCCTGTGACTGGAAATGAAAAAGTTCGACTTAAAGATTTTCGAATTCATCCGAACTCAAATTACTTACCCTGTTTGAAAAACTTTTAAAGTCCTGCATCGTTTTATATTTTGCATCAATCAACCAAAGTATTGGTTTAATTCTGTGGTAAATTTACTTTCGCCTTATGCGTTTAAAAAGCTATTTAGGAATATTCTTTTTGTTACTACTCGCAAGTGCCTGTATTAACCCCCCGGATAATTTCCCTTCTGTTCCCAAAATCACCTTTGAATCACTTGAATACGTCCCTACCAACGGTGCTGATTCACTTATAATTGGGATAGATTTTCAGGACGCAGAGGGAGATTTAGGCTTATCATCTACCGATGATGATCCGCCATTTCAAGATGTGGACTTCCAAAGGGATTCAAATGGTGAGTTGATTACTTATAGCAACAGACCTGCAGATGCTCCTTCCTATAACCCTATCGATTGGTTAGTAGATCCTATCGTCAATAATCAAGTGGTTAAAGACACGATTTGGGTAAAGCAGAATCCTAATCAGTATAATATATTTGTCAAGTTCTATATCAAAAGAAACGGGCAATTCACAGAGTTTAGATGGCAGGATCCTCCATACTACACTACTTTTAATGGGCGTTTCCCTAGAATTTTAACTTCAGATGTGGGACAGGCTGTAGAAGGAAATATTAGTTACGGAATGCTATCCTCTGGTTGGGAACCTATCTTCAGAAGGGATACCATTCAAATTGCCGTAGAAATTCAGGACAGAGCACTTAATAGAAGCAATGAGGTTTTTAGCCCTGAAGTAACACTTTCACAAATCACAAGACAATAAAAAAAAGCCCTTCAGAAGGGCTTTTTTTATGATATATAATCAGCTTTTCAGATTGCTGGATATTTCTTAGGATTTACTTCACTCATCATAGCATACACCTTCTCTACTACATCTTCCACGCTAGGCTTGGAGAAATAATCACCATCCGAAGAATAAGCTGGCCTATGGGCTTTAGCAGTGAGAGTTTGAGGTTCGGAATTGTCAGGAATTTAAAAACTTCCTGACCTTCAATTACTTGCTGTAGCATAAAAGCAGAACCGCCTCCTGGCACATCTTCATCAGCAAATATCACTCTGTTAGTTTTTTTGATTGATTCACCGATGATTCCATGCACGTCAAATGGCAAAAGCGTCTGAACATCAAGCACTTCTATCTCAACGCCCATTTCTGCCAAATCATTAGCGGCTTCCATCACTATTCTACACATGGAACCATATGTAACAATAGTTACTTCTGTTCCTTCTCTTAGAACTTCAGGCTTACCTAAAGCTACTGTGTATTCGCCCAAATTAACCGGCATTCTTTCTTTCAGTCGATAACCATTCAAGCATTCTATGACGATTGCAGGTTCATCAGACTTAAGTAATGCATTATACATGCCGGCAGCTTGAGTCATATCTCTAGGAACACAAACAACCATTCCACGCAAGGAGGAAAGTATCATTCCCATAGGTGAGCCTGAATGCCAGACACCTTCTAATCTATGTCCACGCGTACGCACGATCATTGGAACTTTCTGCCCTCCTTTAGTACGGTAGTTTAAACAGGCAACATCGTCCGAAAGCATTTGAAGTCCATAGAGTAGGTAATCCAAGTATTGGATTTCCGCTAATGGTCTCAAACCGCGCAATGCTGTCCCTATCCCCTGCCCTATAATCGTACATTCCCGGATTCCTGTATCGGCAACACGTAGCTCCCCATGCTTTGCTTGTAAGCCTGCAAAGGCTTGGTTAACATCTCCTATCTTACCCACATCCTCACCGAAGGTAAAGAAACGCGGATCTTTTTCGAGGGTAAGGTCAAAATAAGACTGTAGTACTTCTCTCCCATCTACGAATGAAGACGTATCATTGAATTGGGCAGGTACTTCCTCCACATTCAATACACTCCATTTTGATTGGCTATACAGATGTGAATTGTATCTATCGAAATTTAAATCTGCCTGTTTTGAAAACCAGTTTTTCAAATCAGCTTTAACAGCCGGGCTATCCAATCTCAGGGTCAAAAGTGCCTTACGGACTGCCATTACTACATCCTTTCTTATTGGATTAATAGTCTTGGATAGTTCCTCAGCGATTTGATTGATTATAACTTTTCTCGTGCTATGCTGTGCTGCCTCCCTTAAAAGCGTGACAACTTCATTTAATTCCTTTTTGATTTCACTGGAAAAATTAGACCAAGCAGCCTCTTTTTCCTGCTTCACCTGAGCTTTGGCCCCAGCCTCTATTTTGTCTAGAGTATCTGCATTGGCAATTTGATTGCTTAGGATATATTCTCTGAATTTGGAAATACAATCCCAGTCTTTCTCCCACTGAAGACGCTTTTTGTCTTTGTATCGCTCATGAGATCCCGAAGTAGAATGGCCTTGCGGCTGGGTCATTTCAAGCACATGTATCAATACTGGCACATGAGAGGTTCTAGCCAGCTCTCCTGCTTCCACATAAGCATTCAGTAATGCCTCGTAATCCCAGCCATTCACTCTGATGATTTCAATTCCTTTTTCAGAATCCGTTCTTCCAAAACCTTCCAAAACCTCCGAAATACTTCCTTTGGTTGTATGAAACTCATTTGGCACAGATATTCCATAGCCATCATCCCAAATGGATATTACCATTGGTACCTGCATTACCCCTGCAGCATTGATAGTTTCGAAAAACATTCCTTCCGATGTGGATGCATTTCCTATGGTCCCCCAGGGCAACTTCATTACCGTTTACCGAGAACTTAGTCATATCCTTCAGCCCTTTATTTTCTCTGTAAAGCTTGGAAGCATATGCTAGGCCAAGAAGCTTAGGCATTTGAGCAGCTGTGGGTGAAATATCAGCAGCAGAATTATACATTTTGGTCAGATCCTTCCAAGTTCCATCCTCATTAATGGATCTTGTAGCGAAGTGCCCATTCATCAGGCGCCCTGCACTGGCAGGCTCTTCCTCTACATTGGTATGGGCGTATAACTGAGAAAAATATTGTTGAACTGTCAATTCACCGATAGCCAGCATAAAAGTCTGGTCTCTGTAGTACCCTGAGCGAAAATCTCCAATCTGAAAGGCTCTGGCCATAGCGATCTGCGCTAGTTCCTTACCATCTCCAAAAATTCCAAACTTCGCTTTTCCCATAAAAACCTCTTTCCTACCTACCAACGAAGCATGCCTACTGATCATGGCAATTCGAAAATCTTCAAGTATAGCTTCTTTGGAAAGATTCGGAGAATTCAGGTTTTTTGGAACTGATTGAACTTCTGACATAGAGGTTAATTTACTAAAGTTATTTGGGTTTTACTTAGCTGATTTTTTGAATCATTCAAAAATAGCCAAATCCCCCTTCTATGCAAATTTCAACAATATAAATTTTCAATCAAAAATTTTGACCGAGGTCATTAATAAGATTCAAAACAGAATTTAATTTTGAAAAACAAATATTCTCCATTAATAGTAGCAGGGAATTCAAAAACCCTGTAGACTATAAACCAAGCATTTAGCTAAAAAACCACTTCAAAATTTTAAATGCTTAATTTTCCTTTTTTAAAATTTGCTAAATGTTTTTGGGTATTATCGGAATATAATTTCGAAATCAATTTATTTTCGAAAGCATACCAAATACTATTCTTTACTGTGTAAATCGGTAGCTTTTCACTTACTATATTTGTGGGCAAGTTTATTTAAATCCAAAATTTGAAGTCATGATTATAGGTGTTCCTAAGGAAATCAAAAACAACGAAAACCGGGTAGCTCTTGACTCCTGCCGGTGCACAAGAATTGGTAAAAAGAGGTCATTCTGTTTACGTTCAGCACACCGCTGGTGAAGGAAGTGGCTTCCCAGATGAGATGTATGTAGAAGCTGGTGCTACTATTCTTCCTACTATTGAAGCGACATACGAGATCGCTGAGATGATTATGAAGGTAAAAGAGCCAATAGAAGCTGAATACCCACTGATCAAAGAAGATCAATTGTTGTTTACTTATTTTCACTTTGCTTCCTATGAGCCATTGACTAAGGCGATGGTAGCTAGTAAGTCTGTTTGTCTTGCCTACGAAACTGTAGAAAAGCCGGATAAAAGCCTTCCACTTTTGGTTCCTATGTCTGAGGTAGCCGGTAGAATGGCCGTTCAAAAAGGAGCGAATTATTTGGAGAAGCCTCTTGGTGGAAGAGGAATTCTTCTAGGTGGAGTACCGGGTGTACTTCCTGCTAAAGTATTGATCCTTGGCGGTGGTATTGTAGGTACACAAGCTGCATGGATGGCAGCGGGACTTGGTGCAGATGTTACGATTATGGACCTTAACTTGCAGCGTTTGCGCTACTTAGCTGATGTAATGCCTGCCAACGTGAATACCATGATGTCTAATGAATTCAACATTAGAAAATTGATCCAGAATCATGACTTGATTATTGGTGCTGTATTGATTCCAGGTGCAAAAGCTCCTCACTTGATCACCCGTGATATGTTGAAGGACATGCTTCCTGGCACTGTGTTAGTGGATGTGGCAGTAGATCAAGGAGGATGTATCGAGACTTGTAAGCCGACTACGCACCAGGACCCAACTTTCGTGATCGACGATGTGGTTCACTATTGCGTGGCAAACATGCCAGGTGCTGTACCATACACTTCTACTTTGGCATTGACAAATGCAACTCTTCCTTACGCTATGCAATTGGCTGATAAGGGCTGGAAAAAAGCTGCTCAGGATAATCCTGATTTGGTTCCAGGTTTGAATATTATCAATGGTGATATTGTATATCAGGCAGTAGCAGAAGCGTTTGACATGGATTACACTCCAGTGATAAAGTATTTGGCTGACTGATAAGAGCTGATTTTAATATATATGAATCCCTTTGGTGAAAGCTGGAGGGATTTTTTTGTAAAAATTTAACCACTGAGGTCGCAGAGGTTTCGCAGAGAGCGCAGTTAAAAGGTGTACGAGCTTTTCAGAAGAAGTGGCAGTAATATCAAAGACCAAGGTGCCTTAAGGAATGAACCTTTTTTACCACAAAGTGCGCAGAGAAAAACGCCTTTTGCCGCAAAGCGCGCAGAGGAAAACGCGGAGGTCGCTGCTCAGACTTGGTATCAATTCTTGGCTATTAAACTATAGAATTCCTCGCCCCTGTTAGGAAAAATTATGGGTAGTTCTTTGATGTGAGTTATGGAATAACTACCGATCGTGCCGTTGGCACTCAAAACTGTAATTAAACCTTAAATCTACCCAGAATTCCATTCTGGGCTCTTACAAGTCTTGCCGTTGGCAAGAGACTTACAGAAGAATCGACCAGCTTTAAGGAAAATTCAAACGGATCGTGACGTAGGCACTCAAAGACTTACCCATCATTAATTCAACCCAGAATTTTATTCTTGGCTATTAGTGATCAGATCCTAATGGGATGCGGATATTGAAACCAGTTGGGCCTAAACTGATCTGATTTACAATTTGAGGAAGTTCTTTGGCGTGGGTGTGATGGAATGTGTACATAACAGCATCGAAAGTCAATAGGAATGCTCCCTGTAAAATGATAGACTTTCCAAAACCAACAAATTTATCCTTATCGATCCGAAGTCCACGTTCTTTCAGATACAAACCTCCGGCAATATAGGCGATATCTAGAGCTGCATTAAAAAGTAATATTTTCTCCATATTCTGCTGAGCATCCATGGTTGACCAGAAGTCAGTGCCTGCATTTTCCTTGGTTGCCTGCCAATAACCAAATCCCGCAATCACCAAATTAACTGTGTTCCAATACAAATTCATCTGATGAAAGGCTTTCGTCTGCCCAGTGGTTTGACCCGCTGCTATTCCACCCCAAATCATATTTCCAACAGCCCATCCACCCAAAATCATCATTCCTTTTTCATTGTACGAAATCCTGGTTTGGTTGAATTCCTGAAGTTCTGGAATAGTTTGAGCAAAAGTCTCCATAGGTATAAAGACGGCAGTCAGCAGTACCAATAAAAGTATAAGAGAATAGGACGATGATTTATTGAACATAGAGGAGGGTTTGAGAGGGAGGAGTGATGACCGATGACCGATGTCGGGTGTCAGATGTCCGATGACCAATGTCCGATGTCCGATGTTAGATGACTGATGACTGATGACTGATGTCTGGTGTCTGACCGACAACCGACAACTTCAACGCTTTTGTTCTTATAATTGTTTAAACATTCCCTATTGCAAACCAGATCAATCGAATCCCAAAACCTATCATGGCAACCCCAACGGCTTTATTAAGCCAGAACATAAATTTTGGCGTTACGAAATGAGCTAATTTCTTTGCTATGTATGCTTTGATGAGATCAATGGCAAAGACGGTAAGAAGAATTCCCAAGTAATAAGACCAAATAGCTGTTTTGTCAAAATCGGATTTTAAGTGAACCAAACTGGCGATGGAAATCCAGAAAAGAAGTACAAATGGATTGATGCCATTGATACTAAAACCCTTTAGAAATGCACTTCGCTTTTTGGCTCTACGAACTTCTTCAACTTTAGCATCAGGCTTCGTCGCTTGTCTTTTCACCAAATAGCTTATGCCAAAACCTATCAAAATTGCTCCACCCACATAGCCTAGGATGGATTCGAAATAAGTGGCTTCTGCTAAGAATTTTACGCCGAAAAAAGTAAGAAGCACATAAAGTGCATCGCTGGTTTGAATTCCTAATGCTACCATAGCAGCATAGCGAAAACCCTTTTCCAGGCTACTTTGAATTAAGGTGAAAAACACGGGGCCTATCATTGCAGAAAGCAACAGCCCCATACTTATTCCTTCAAGCAGCGCTTGACTCATAGCTTGATATCTCTACTAGATAGAAATGCCTGCCAATTTGCGGCTTTCTCTCCCTTGAGCACCCTTGGGAATTTGTAAGATCCCCCCTCCTTTCCTTGCTCCTTTAGCCACTCATAAAATACAGCGGATGGTATAACCGAAACTATCACCTCTCTCAACGCATGATTTCTTTCCACTGCATAATCATCGTTGAGCACTTTTAGATACCTATCTATGGTGTCACTTAGGACTTGGGAGTCCATAGCAGCATCCAGTCCTATAAACCAATGGTGGGCAAACAAAGTACCATGTGGAACTCCAATCACAGTGAATTCACGGATATTCAAATCATGCTCCTCAGCAGTGAGTTCTATGGCTTTATTCATATTATCAACCGAAAGGTGCTCTCCGCATAGACTTAAGAAATGCTTGGTACGACCAGAAATAATTATCTCTGATTCCTCTTTGGACACAAAGCGCACCACATCGCCAATCAGGTAACGCCAAGCTCCAGCACAGGTGCTAATCAGAAGCGCATAATCTTTCCCCTCCTCTACCTCATCAATTTTTAAAGTTTTAGCATCTGCCTTGATATTTCCTTCCTCATCAAAATTATCCTCAGTAAAAGGCACAAACTCATGGAAAATACCATTATTCAGAACCAAGCGCATGGATTTGCGATGTGGCAAGGCCTGAAAAGCCAAAAAACCTTCAGAGGCCAAGTAGGTTTCCAAGTAGAGCAACGGCCTGCCCAAGAGCTTCTCAAATCCCTTTTTATAAGGTTCGAAGGAAACGCCCCCATGGACGAAAATCTGCAGGTTTGGCCAGATTTCATGAATGTTCTTTACCTTATATCGTTCAATTATTTTTTCAATCAGGATTTGAAGCCAGGCTGGTACCCCAACGATAATTCCTATGTCCCAGGACTTCGCTTTTTCTACAATTTGATCAAGCTTATCTCCCCAGTTTTTGCTCCTTGAGATCTTTTTCCCAGGCTTGTAAAAACGCTGAAACCAAATCGGCAACCTTCCTGTGGTGATACCACTTAAATCGCCTGAGAAATACGTACCGTTAAACTCTAAGTCCGTACTTCCGCCCAACATCAAAATACCTTTTGTCAGCAAAGAAGCTGGCAAGTCATACTTGGAGAGTGAAAGAATTTGGCGCACTCCAGTTCTACGAATGGCTTTCACCATATCTCTGGTGATGGGAATGAATTTGGAGGTGGCGCCGGATGTACCACTGCTCAAAGCGAAATGCCTAACCGGACCCGGCCAAGTAACATTGGGTTTACCTTCTAGGAGTTTGTACCACCATTCCTCGTGTATGCGGTTATAATCATAAATAGGAAGCTGAGCTTTATACATCTCATAAAAATCACCTTCTCCCTTTCGGAAGCTCTTTAGAATTTTAGCAAAATCATACTTCCTTCCTATCTCCGTATCTGCTGCCTGAATCAGTAATTTCTTCAATTCCTGACGCTGTAGTTCCAAAGGATGAGAGTATTCTTGCTCTAGACTCTCCCTCAGACGGATGCCTTTTTTTAGTAAAGTACTAATGATCGCCATATCTTTGTTTTAGGCCTTCTTTAAAAATAGTAAAGCATAAAAATAGAAAATGGACATCAAAGCCAACCTCGAAAAAGTAAAAAAAACATTCATAAATCAGGATTGTCTCCTGGTTGCCGTGAGTAAGACCAAACCCTTGGAAGACCTAAAAGTGGCTTACTCGGCTGGAATCAGGGACTTTGGAGAAAATAAAGTGCAGGAGCTTCAGGCAAAACAACCTGAAATGCCTCAGGACGTCAAGTGGCACATGATTGGTCATCTACAAAGTAACAAGGTCAAGTATATCGCTCCTTTCATTCACCTGATTCATGGCGTGGATTCCTTCAAACTGCTCAAAGAAATCAATAAGCAGGGAAAAAAGATTGATAGGGTAATAAATGTGCTTCTTCAAATGCACATTGCAGAGGAGGAAAGCAAGTTCGGTTTTGACACCAAAGAATTAAATGAAATGCTTTCAGATCCTGATTTTTCAAACCTTAGTCATGTGTCTATTCAAGGTCTGATGGGAATGGCTACCTTCACAGAAAATCAAGATCAGGTCAGAAAGGAGTTTCGGGGGCTCAAATCACTTTTTGACGAATTAAAAGGAAGACAACTTCCTGCCTTGGTACAACTGGTAGAACTGTCAATGGGAATGAGTGGTGATTACCTGATTGCTCAGGAAGAAGGAAGTACCATGGTGAGGATAGGCTCTGCGATTTTTGGGGGAAGAGGGTAAGAAGGAAAAATTTTGATCTGGAGATTTGGGACTATTTATTATGGTAATATGAAATTCTGCCGGAGGCCTAATTGAATCTCCAGGCACCTCACATACTTCGAGAGCTTTCAGTAAGCAAACTCGGTATCCGAGGATATTTCTCCCAGCTTCCCAGCACACTATATCTTCAAAATTAAGCCTGTGGAGGATAAACGGGGAAATTTGCAGCGCTTGCAGAGAAGTGTCATTCTATTGTTTTTCCTCCTTAAAATTATTCCCACTATGGGATTTATAATTCCCAGAAAAATCATAAAACCGTATAAAAGTAACAGAAAAACGCCCTAATTCGCTGAATTAGGGCGTTTTTCTGTTAATGGCATTAGGATTGAATTTATAGGTAAGCAAAAGTTCAATCATAAATTAAACAAACATATCATGAGTTCTATATTATATATCATTGCAGTAATTCTATTAATCGGCTGGATAATTGGCGTATTTATTTACAGCGTAACTGGATTGATACATATTCTTTTAGTACTAGCACTAGTAGCTGTCATTTTTAAATTAATTGGAGGGAGGTAGTGAGCTAACCTTTGTATCACAGCCCCAACTATTGTCTTTACTCTGTACTACATTTCGAAGAACATAGGATGAAATTTCATCCTAGTGTCTAAAAGAGAAATCACTGCATTTCATTTAAATAGGCGCAAGGCAGACTAAAACATAGATTTATTGGGCTGAACACATTTCCATTCACCGACAAATCTGTGCAATTCGACTATAGATTATTCCAACTGAGCCATAATCCCATTTTTTAGTTTTTTCAATTTATGACATTTGTTAACATAAAGCGGAAAAAGCGCGGCACAAGCCGTGAGGTCTTTTACCAAATCAATTTTGTTAACATCATAAATTAAGAGAATCAATAGAAGGCAGTAGTTGGAGTAGAAAAAGAGCGCAGAATAAGTTGTCGATCACCCCCACCCCTCGGCTTGCCCCGAATAAATCCCAACGCGAAAAGTCAATACAATGGTAAATCTCACTGATCTAATAATCACCCACTATGGGACCAATCAACCGGATCAAATAGTAGATAGCTATGAAATGATTAAAGCAATACTTGTGGATTTTGAGGGGCAGGCCAATTTTACTTTCAAACTCGATAATACACTCCCCTTAATAAACGGGGACCCAGAGCAACTAACACTACTATTTAAAGACTTCATTAGTAAAGGATTCGAATTATTCAAAGGCTTAACCGAAGAAATTAATATCAGCCACATCAAAGATTCCAAATCCTGGATTTTTACAGTTTGCGCTGTAGCTGTTCCTAATGAAGACCTGATAAAGAGCAAGTTTAACTTTCTAGACCTAGTCAATGAATTCACCTTGGCGATTTCAAAGAAGACTCCTTCCAGAAAAGTAGATGTTATTTTAAGCTTTTGAATTAAAACACGATGGAAACCCCCTCCTTAACGTATCTGAAGGATTTGTCAAAAGGCAACAAAAATTTCGAAATGAAAATTTTCAAAATATTGCTTGATGAACTTCCTGCTGAATTTGAAACTTACCAACATGCCATCAAAACCCAAAATTACTATTGGGCTGCTGATATAGTACATAAAATCAAACACAAAGTGGCTTTCTTTCAAATGAAAGAGGCTTTATCCATCACTGAGAAGCATGAAACAGCTTTAATGGCAGGAAATACAAATTATCAACTAGAATTTCAGGAAGTTTTAAGTAATATTCTTACATTTCTTCCCGAACAATATGAGTAGTTATGAACTGCATAATCATTGACGACGAAAGTGTGTCAAGAGAAATACTAACTTTTTTATGTGAAAAAGAGCCTGATTTAGAGGTGGTAGGAAGTTTTTCAAATGCCTTGGATGCATTTAGATTCCTCAACAAGGAACAGGTAGACCTGATATTTCTGGATATCCATATGCCGGGATTCAGTGGCTTTGATTTTATCCAAACTTTAAAAAAGCCAACGCATATCATCCTGACTACTTCAGACCAAAGTATTGCCATACATGCTTTTGATTATGATACTATCATTGATTTCTTAACGAAGCCTATAGATCCCAACCGATTAAAGAAAGCAATCGGGAAAGCCTTCAAGATCCACAAACAGGAGGATACAACTGTTTCTGAATTAAAATCAGATAAAGGTGATAAGAGTCAATTTTACATCAATATTGACAAGAGACTGATAAAACTCAATGCAAATGAGGTAAATCTGATTGAAGCACAGGGAGATTATGCCCTTATCAAATTGGATAACCAGGAGTATGAGTTCATAGTACACTCACAAAGATTTTCGAAAAATTATCTCCTGATTCATTTTTTCAAGTTCATAGATCCTACATTATCAACCTCCATAAAATAATTGATATACAGGACAATACCGTGCTGATTCAGAAATCAGTAATCCCTATCAGCAGATCCAGAAGAGCTGAATTAATGAGCAGACTTAATCTGATTTAAATTCATCAGGATTGCCATTTAATTTCCTAATTCCTGCTTTTGCAATTCCACCTGACTTAGTACCAATTCAATTTCATTTCGCAACAGATCTAACTTCTCCAGCGAGAAAGCTCTTTTCAAATACAGAAGCTTTTTCAAACCCCGTAGCCATTTTTGCGAGAATAGGCATCCCGGAAGATACAGCAGTACCATATAGTTTATGACCTGCCTCATTCAACCCATGCAAATCCTCCTCCTCTATTCTCTTACTTAAATCTTGGAGTGATCCTACTAATTCTGCTTTAACCGTATCCAAAATCCTAGCTAAGACCTGTTTGTTATTGCCAGTATAATTTATCAGCGTGTTTTTAGAGTAATGGTCTTCTGAAACAGCTTGGGATTCAGCTGTAGTTTCGACTACAAGCCACTTTTTAAAAACCTCCCGCAGGGTAGCTTCTACCACTGGTTTAACTACAAAATCGTCCATACCCGCTTCCATACATTTCTCACGTTCTCCTTTTACATTTCCAGCTGTAAGCGCAACAATGGGTACTTGCACCTGCCTGTCTTTAGTAATTGCCCGGATATTCCTAGTGGCTTCATACCCATTCATTTCAGGCATTTGCAAATCCATTAGAATCAGATCAGGCGTTTCCATTTTACAATATTCCAAGGCCTCCAACCCATTAGTTGCTTTGATCAAAATGGCGTTGGGAAAGGTGCGCTCAATAATAGTTTCTGCAAGCAGCATATTCACCGTATTGTCTTCAGCAATTAAAATTTTGTATTGGTATCTTCCTGCAGCTCTATACTTTCCTTTTTTGCACTGTTTGTATTTTCCTCATGGGTATGTAGGCGGGAAAGGGTATAATAAAAATCCTGAAGTTTGATGGGCTTCACCAAGCGGTGCTTCACGCCAAGCTCCTTACACACCTTCAGTATTTTTTGATCGTCAGAAGAGCTTTGAAGCAAAATCACAGGCATTTCACTTAAATCAGCTATGAAGCTCTCTTTGATTTTCTTTATAGTCTCCAGACCATCCATAAACGGCATATGGTAATCCATTAGGATCACATCAAAATGTTCTCCTGTGGCTAAAATCTGAAGTGCTTCCAGACCATTCTTAGCTTCGGTGGATTGTATATTCTTCAGTAATAGCATCTGGCTAACTATCAGCCTGTTGTTATCATTGTCATCCACTACCAAGACTTTCTTGATGTCTTCAATTTCAAACCATTCTATAGGTTCTCCCATTTCAGTCTCCAAGAGCACCTCAAAAAAGAAGGTACTTCCCTGGCCAATAGTTGAAACCACTTGCAAGGTGCTATCCATCAACCCAAGGAGACGATTGGAAATAGTTAAACCCAAGCCTGTACCACCATATTTCTTGGTAGTAGAACTGTCTTCCTCGGAGAAAGCTTCGAAAATCTTTTTCTGTTTCTCCGGATGAATTCCGATGCCAGTGTCTCTAACTGAAAATCTCAATTTAGAATACTGTCCCTTAGATCCTAGGTTTTCCACCTTCAATTCTATTTCTCCTTTTTCAGTGAATTTTGAGGCATTGCCCAATAGATTGACCAAAACTTGCTTCAGTCTATCCGAATCAGTATAGATAAATCTAGGAAGATCACTTTCGATATTGAGAAGCATTTCAAGGCCCTTATTCTGGATCTGATAGGCAATAATATCCGTAGCCTGAGCACACATTTCGTAGAGATCAGCCTTTTCAATATCCAGTTCAAGTTTACCAGCTTCTATTTTAGAAAAATCCAAAATATCATTGATAATACTCAGTAAGGCATTCCCGGATTGATTTCAACCATAGACAAGTATTGATGCTGTGTCTCATTTAATTTAGTTTTGAGCAACAAGTCAGTAAATCCTATTACTCCATTCAGGGGAGTTCTTGATTTCATGGCTCATATTAGCCAAAAATTCAGATTTTGTTTTACTTGCTTCCTATTCCCGCTTGGCCTCTGGCCAATTTTAATTCCTCCCGCTGACTAATGAGTGAGGTGATGTTTTGTGGGAAAATCATCATTCCTCCAATTTCCCCATCGTGGAGATACCAAGGGCGCATCTCCCATGTCACATGTTGCGGCTTATCAAATCCTCGAAGCGTATATACCTCTTCTTCTCTCTTTTCTATAGCTCCATTTGATACCCGCTTATGTCTTTCCACCGCTGAAGGTGTAATGCTTTCAGTAAATACATCGTAGTGCGATTCACCGATCTAAGGCTCTACCGCTCAATTTATACTCATCTATCCATCGATTAGAGACGGCTAGGTAGCGCATTTCTTTATCGAGCATGGCTACGGACTCTGCTGGAGTATGTTCTACAAAGGCAGAAAGTCTGCTCTTTTCATTGATGAGGTCAAGCTCTACTTTTCTATTCTCCGTAATATCAATGGCTACACCTAAGTATCCAATGCTTGTAAAATCAGGAACTTTGATTGGAGTAATAATCAAAGAAACCAAACGCTTGTCTCCATCTTTTCTCAGGTATGTCCAGATTCTTTGCTCAGAACCATCTCGTTCAGGACGAGTAATCTGAACACCTCAAATCCTGAAACTTTTCTTCCTAATTCCTCCGAAAGTTCTGACCCAAGCTCTTCTATTTCTTCTTCTAAATCAGAATTCAATGCCGGGGTTTGCTTACCAACCATTTCTTCAGAGGAGTAGCCAAGGCAATTCTTTCAGCTCCCCTGATTAAAGACAGCTCATCACTCCGTTCAGATCTGTGGCAATAAAGCTTACTTCGGAAGAAGCATTAAATACATCATCCAGTGTTTTTTTGGCCCTTGCCACTTCCAACTCAATCTTCTTTCTTTAGATCCATATCCTGAAATGTCCCAAACAACCGAGTACAAACCCCATCAGTAAACTCCGGGTGCCCAATAGTCCACACCCATAATACATTCTCCTTTTGGGTGACTAGTTCCAATTCTAAGTCCCAGGGCTCACCAGTAGCTATAGCATTCTCCACAGCTTCTGTAATTCTATTTCTACTTTCCCCTTTTTTATAAAAATTGATTCCGGTTTCTATGTTCGGTTCAAAATCATCTTCAGCTTCATGAATTAATCTGGTGACGGGTGTCCAAAGCACATTTTTACTGATAAGGTCAATACTCCAGCCTCCTACTCTCGCTACCTTACCCGTTTCCTCCAGCAATTGCTTTGTCTTATTCAGGTCTTCCTGAAGCTCTGAGCGAGAAGTAATATCAATGGCATTACCGATTATATAGGTGGAATCATCCACCTTACTTTTCTCCAGTACATTATTAAATAGCCAAATGCGCTGAGATCCATTTTTGTGCTTGGTAATCATCTGCCCATTGGCTCTGCCCTTCGTTAAAATTACTTTTAGGTAATTCTCCAGTTCATCATGCTTGTCGGTGGGCATGATATCATAAAGGCTCATAGCTTTTATTTCATTCACCGTATACCCTAAAATATTCGCCCCTGAATCATTGACAGTCAAAAAGTTACCTTTTACATCATGTGTACACATGAGTCCTTGTGAGTTTTCAAAAAATGACCTTAGCTTCTCTTCACTTTCTACAAGTTCCAATTCCTTCTTTCTTTCCTTCGAAATATCTCTTCCAATAGCGAAAATACTTCCTGTTTCAGGTTCAGGAGAAGCCATCCATTGAAGCACCTTGTAAGACCCATCAATGGTTCTGAATCTATCTATAAAGTTTACGGTGGGAATCCCAGAGGATAGTTTCTGTACTTCCAAAGCTGTTTTGTCCACATCATCCGGATGAATCAATTCGAAGAAGGATTTATTCAACAAAGTGTGCTCATCCCAACCTAGAATCTGATGAAAGGAGGGGCTTACCTTTTTGAAAAAACCATCTGTACCAGCTACACAAACTGGATCTGAGGAGAATTGAAATAGTTTTTCATAATGGTAAAGCTCTATGTTAATTTTCCTGTCACGGAGCATACTCATCAGCCCTCCTGCAAGAAATCTTAAATCCTGTGATCTGCTCCTCATTTAGAGTTTTGGATTCCAGGTCCAGCACTGCCAATGCTCCCAAGAGGTTACCATGAATATCCTTAATCGGAAGCGCTGAGAAAAAATTAACTCCTTTTTCCCTTAAGGGATTATCGAAATCCTGCTTCTCTTCTGACAATAAAATAATCTCGGATTGCTGAAGTGCTAAAAAAGTAGTGTCTAGATCTGAAGCTATCAAATCCTGGATCTTTCCCTGTTGGGATTTAATCCAAACCTTATCAGTTCCAAAAAAGTAGATTAATCCCGTAGAGGATGCCGAAATCATCATGGATAGCTTGGCGATTCCGTCTAACTCCAAATCCTTATCGGCATTTAGGATTTGTAGTCCTTCTAGAGATTTCAATCTAGAACTGTCTCCATATGAGTAATTCATATTTTGCATTGATCAAAGTAATCTTGGTAATTGAAACTGAGTAAAATATAGCGAAAAGACAATTTAAAGTTCGTTCTATCCTGAATTTAATGGAAAGGTAAGTTGGCCGCTAAACTAATATCTACAGAAGAAAGTATAGCTTCTTTTTATTATTAGATAATTTTTCTTGAGTAAGAATTAACATCTCCTACTCCTTCCTCCATTTTATATAGGTTTTATCTTTGTCACTTTTTGGCGGACAAAAAGTAACCAAAAAGCCCTGAGCCTCGGTCATTTCTTTCCGCTGATACCGTTTTTTATTCATTTTAAGCAGCAACACAGCGGAATTTTGTAATGGATTTCATACCTAAAAATTAATATGATTTTAGAACGTGGTAGGGATTGTGGGGTTTGGAGGTTTGGAATTTGGGACTGTTGAAAAACGAATGAATAAGGGGTCTTTCTATGAGAGAAAAATCTTAGTTGGCCTACTCAAAAGAGCGCTCTCTATGCGCTCCATGTGAAATAATTCAACTATGGCCCGCATGTAGAAATGACAGAAAACTTAGCTCTAAATAGCCTTGTACATTAATTCCTCAGCCCCATAAGACTTCTGGCCCTTTCCAGATCTTCCAAGGTATCTATAGCCACCGCATGATGAACAGTAGAAACCATCCTAATCTTAAAGCCATTTTCCAGCAAGCGTAATTGCTCAAGCATTTCAACCTTCTCCAGGTACTTTTCTCCAATGAAGTATAATGAATCAAGGCTTCCCTTCTATAGGCGTAAATTCCAATATGCTTCCAATACTGAAGATCTCTGATTTTATCCCTATTGTATGGAATAGGTGATCTTGAAAAATACAGGGCATCCCCTTTAAGGTCAGTAATAACCTTTACAAAATTTGGGTTTTGGGCTTCATCCTCCGAGATCAGGGTTTTCAGGGAAGCTATTTCTACCGCTTTATCCTCAAAGACAGCCACCAAATCCTCCAAAGACTTCTTGTCTTGAAAGGGTTCGTCTCCTTGCACATTCACAATGATCCCGGCTTCCACTTTTTCCAGAGCCTCCGCTATTCTATCGGAGCCACTTTCGTGAGCTGTCTCACTATAAAACACATTTCCTCCTACTGCCTCAATCTGCTTTTTAATCTCCATATGATCGGTGACCACCCAAACCTCATCGAATACATGGGTATCGATAGTACTCAAATAGGTTCGTTGGATAACAGACTTCCCACCAAGATCTTGTACAAGTTTGGCAGGCAAGCGCGTGGAAGCATATCTAGCGGGAATTAGAGCGGCAATTTTAGGCATGGGGTTAAAGTGAAATTAAGGATTTGAAATTTGAGGTATTAAGAATTTCCGGAAGCATGAAAAGATGGATGATTCTTCACCTTTTTGGTGGGAATATCGGTGTCCGAAGAACAAAGAAGGTGTGACTCACACTTTGCAAATATTCATACTTATTCCCGCTTTCTACACAATATCAGGATAGCATTCTTATTTAGGAATTGTCAGTCTAGACCAAACAATTACTTTACTTTGAATAGTTTGATTAGTTTTTGAATTACTCCAGCCTGGCTTTTCTTGATTTTCTTCTTCTTTGTCTCCAGATCATCTCCATAGTAGTTATACATATACTTGTTGTTCTGAGAATACAAGTAGGTATTTCCATACCCATAATTGTACCCTTCGTAATGGTATCCGGAATTGATGATACCATTGAAGACTCCGTAAACATTTTTCACCTGCTTATTATTGAATAAGTCATTGATCATTACCAGGTGCATCCTTCACAGTATAATTCTGCCTAACCACATATAGATTAATATCAAATAATCGCATTAAATCTATGGTCTCTGATACTAGTCCCATAGGAGGAGTATCAAAAATCACCACATCAAATTGCGATTCCAAGTAATTTAGGAATTCAATTAGCCTTGGCGTTTGCAATAATTCTGCAGGATTTGGAGGAATTACTCCGGATGGTACAAACCATAGGTTTTCATGATCTGTAGGCATTACTATTTCTTCCGCCTCCACTTTACCAATTAAGTAGGTAGAAAGTCCTATGCGATCAGATTCTCCAAAATAGGAAGCCAATTTAGGTCTTCTCAAATCCCCTCCTACCGCTACGGTGTTTTTTGAGCCCAAAGCCATAGCTGAGGCAAGATTCAAAGAGGTGACGGTTTTTCCTTCTCCAGAAACAGATGATGTTTGTTACCAGAATTTTCTTGGTATTTTTTTCCACTAGCAAGGTAAGTAATTGCCGAGCGCAGGGATCTGAAAGATTCTGCTACCGCTGATTTAGGAAAATCCAGCACAACCTATATTCTGTAACCCTCAAGCTAAAGCCTACTATCCCGAGTTGAGCAATCATAAAATGCTTTTTCAGGTCTCTTTGATCTCTTGATGCGTATCCACCAGAAATATCCCTTACCACTGTAAAACCGAAAATGGTGAAAGAAATCCCAACACTGATGGCGAATCCATAATTCTGTTGCTTCTTTGGAACGATGTAGCGTCCCTCTTCTGGGCAGCATCCAGAATAGCATTATCAGAGACATTGGAAGCCATGGCGATACCGGCTTCAGCACGTTTCTCGAAGCAAGTAAGTATATAAGGATTCTCTCAGTTTAAATTCTCTGAAAATCCCTGCATACTCCAGATTCCGACTCAGGTAAGGTGGAAAACTCGGGCATCTATAAACCCGGATATCCCGTAGGATGCTACTCTTCTTTTTGCTTGGTATTTTCTATTAGGTTTACTGACGCTTCTCAAACAGAGCATCCTGGGTTTTATCCATCTGCACATCGATTTTCAGTACTTCAGGATGATTCTCATTGACTGTAGCAAGCAATTTTCTACGTTCTTGAGATAGGGTCACCAAGGTTTGAATCAGGCCATTCAATAAAGGATCTGGAATCCCAATGACTGAGGGAGCAATTACATCAGAAAAATCCTTGCTTTTTTGTTCCATGTAGGCCCGAATCTGCTCGAAATATTCTCCAGCTGATAATCTATCTCAGCATTCATCTCATCCAGGGTATTCATTTTCCCTAGGATATTGGAAAATTCGGCTGACACATCCAGCAACTTGTTTTCCACTTTAAAATCCTGCAATTCCCGTTCTTTTTGCTGGAGGGAATCCTCCAGAAAAATCCCCAACTGCTCTTCAATAAACGCAAGTGTGTTTTCCTGAATTTTATTCTTTTCGCTCTAGATTGCGTACGCTAATGTAAGATTGCATAAGGGAGTTAATATAATCCCTGCCTTTTTCCACCACCTCGGAAGTGGTGCTGAGGCGAAGGACGGAACTGTATTCATTCTGCAGTGAAACTTGAGTAGATCTAGCGTAAGAGTCTTCCAAGGAGGATGGATCTCTAAGTTTAAAGACCAATTGCTCATTAGTTCTGCCGGGATTTACCAGGTGAACGGTAAACTTTGATTTGGCAGTAACTATCTCTTCGCCAAAAGAATAGGTTTTATTGTAAATAGATTCGTCACCTGCAGCCATGGCTGAATTGAAATCCAGCAAACTGGACTCCTCCTGGGCTAACCTGAAGGTTTCTCCAGATAGTATTTCGAGCTGAATAGGTACATCAGATAACTGAAAGTGATCCCAGTCGACCTCAATTCTAATCGGAGATCTGTCATACAATTCTATTGCCTTGATATTAGTCTTGGCATAATACTCCACATCAAAATGAAGCTTTTTCAAGGCCTCACGAGCTAGGCCCTTTGACTTAAGTCGGAGAATGTCATTTTCCAGATTAAGACCGGTGGAAAAAATGTTTGATCTATCGAGGATTCTAGCTTCGGGAGAGGTATTTGTCTTAATCATCATCGTTCCTGACACCTCATATTCATCTACCGTGTAGCGGTGAAAAAGAAAGGTGACAATCAGAAATAGTATGATAAAAAGGGCGTACCAAGGCCAATAGCGAATGTACTTAGCGACCACATACCTGATCTCCAGAGCCTTCTCCTCGTTGTCTAACTGGCTTAAGTCTAACTTCTCCATAGCTACTAGTTACCGGTTACCAAATTTATAATCAGAAGAGTGGATGCAAGCAATCCGGCAAACAGGGCCAAGGATGCTGTAAGGTTATCTGCGTTTCCAAACTGTCTGATATTCATCGGCTCCATATACAAGATATCATTAGGTTGGATGAAATAAAAGGGGCTGGCCAAAATAGCTCTGTCATTCAAATTAATTTGATGGATTTTAGTACCTCCATCGTATTGACGGATAATAAAAAGCTTGTTTTTCTTGCCCAAGATGGTGGTCTCACCTGAATTTGCCAAGGCATCGAAAATAGTTGCTCTATTCTTATATATCACATTGACTCCTACGGAATTAAACTCCCCTAGAGTGGTATATCTTATTCCCGCTATTCCCAGTTTGACGAAGATTTCTTCCTTGAAAAATTTATTGATTTCAAGCTGCACCTTATCCTTTGCTTCTTCTTCTGTAAGTCCCGAGATTTTAATTTTTCCAAGCTTTGGAACTTGTACAAAACCTAGCTGATCAATAGAATATCCGCGGAAATATAGGGGATCCGAACCTCCTCCTCCGCCACCAGCTCCGCCTCCCATTCCCCCCATGTTTTGGGAATTTTGAAAGGAGAACGCTTCTATCAGTTCTGCATCAGAAGTTGCAAAATCAATGGAGACTATATCAAAGGGTTGCAATATGTACTGATAGTCAACTTCAGCAAAAGGAATAAATTCATTTAACTCAATCGGGGTATTGTCAGGGAGGTTTTGCAGATAGGTAATTCGCTTATTACTGATACAACTTGTTAGCAAAAATCACAATGCTGACGACAAAAAGGATTTTCTTCATTCTAGAAGCATAAATTTAGCTCGGATCAAATATATAAAAATACTTGGGGAGAAGGTGTATGGGGCTTAGTTGTTTGTAGATGATCGATGACCGATGTGGGAATTTAAAATGTAAGAATTATGAATTTAAAATTGGATGAACGATGTGGGATGACCGATGTGCGATGTCCGATGTGCGATGTCCGATGTCCGATGTCCGATGTCCGATGTAGGAATTTAAAATGTAAGAATTATGAATTTAAAATTGGATGAACGATGTGCGATGGCCGATGTGGGATGTGCGATGTTGGGTGTGGGAGGTCGGAGAAGGGTGAAAATAACCTAATGGGTCCAAAGGGGTCAAACCTATGTGGTAAATAGGAAAGACTGAGGTATACTACTCTCCTGTCCGGAATTACCTATGTACTAAGAAAGTAAATGCAGGAGGATGTAAACGGGAATTCATTTAGACGATTAACCTTTTAGAATATTTAATCGCAGTAACATTCTGCGGCAAATACCCTTTAGTACTAGCGCAAGTGAAATCACACAAATGATCTTTCAGCTATAAATCCATTCAAAGCTCTCGTAAACCCAAATAAAAAATCTTCCTATCTTCAACCCATGCAGATCAGAAAGGCTATTTCCAGTGATTTACCAGCAATTATTAAGCTATTAAGAGCCTCTTTGGGGGAAAGTATGATTCCCAAATCTGAGGAACTTTGGCACTGGAAGCATGTGGCTAATCCTTTCGGTACATCACCTTTACTTCTTGCCGAGGATAACGGGATGATCTGTGGGGTACGTGTCTTTCTAAGATGGGAGTTTCTACAAGGTGAAGAAATCATCAAAGCCTGCCGGGCTGTAGACACCGCTATTCATCCAGACTATCAAGGCAAAGGAATTTTCAAGAACCTTACACTTTCACTGATAGAAGAACTCAAAAGTGAGGGAGTGGATTTGATTTATAATACACCCAATACTCAAAGTATGCAGGTTACCTGAAGATGGGCTGGGAAAAATGGGGGAAGTTACCCCTGAAAATCCACTTTAACTTAGGTGTAGGCAAAAGTAAAAATCAGTCTCAGACAAGTGACTGGAGCAGTATTAGTGACTTTATTAAGAAAATAGAGCACACTTCTTTTAGTACCAATCTGATTCAGAACTAATCTAGTCACCGGCTATATTCATTGGCGCTATATTACTTGCCCTCTTTTTCCTTATCATTTCATCAGCGATAGCGAGAGCTACCTACTAATCTATAGGATTAAGGAAGGGAAAATTGGCAGAGAGCTTAGAATTGTAGATTTCTTCCAGCTTTCAGATTTTGGTCAGAATGAAAAGAAACAGCTGAACACTCGATTGAAAACAATTGAAAAAAATGAGAAAGTCAGGTTCACTTCCTATTCTGGTTTACAGTTTGGAAAAGAGTTGCCTATAGAAATGGGTTTAATGCCTGTGATGTCTATAGGTCCAGAAGTAACACTTAGGAAAGTAGGACTTTCTGAGGATTTATTGCAGCGGCCTTGGGGTTGGAGTTTGGGGGATTTGGAGGTTTTTTGAAAATCTGAAAATTGATTGATGCCGGGTGCCCGGTGTCTGGTGAGGAGGAATTGAGAATTGAGAATTTAAAATTTAGAATTTAAAATGGGTGGAAGTTCCGCCACGGCGGACAGGTGGTGGTTGTTAATTGTTGGTTGTTGGTTGTTGGTTGTTAGGATTTTCGGTTATTACAGCGTTGGTAGTTAAAATATGAGGAGCATGCCGTAGGTATGCAAGATGGGGTAGCCCAGGGTTTTAACCCTGTGAATAAGGTTGTAATCGTTCAACAGCACTGGCCCGAAATCGTCATTCGGAGATGAAATCCTGGTGCCAGTAAGATGGAAACGGGTAGCCATTATTGTTAGAAATGTTGAATAAAGAATATGCAATTAAACCGCTGAATTTTAGTCAGTAGAATGTATTAGCAAAAGTCATGGATTGTTGGGTCTGTGAGACAAAGACAATGGATGGAGATGGCTGATGTTGGGGGCTCGATGTTAGTTGTTAATAATGATGAATGTACAATTTCGAATATCGAATGATGAAGGTAGGAAGAGGTCAAGAAACATGATTGTAGTCAATAGGCTGGGGTTTCAACCCCAGCTCAAAGAAGTATAATGTTTTACCAGCGCTGGCCCGGAATCGTCTATCGGAGATGAATTCGGTATGCCAGTAAGATGAAACCGAATCGATTTCGGATTTCTGATGTGAGATGGATGCCCGGTGTCCGGTGATGAGGAATTGAGAATTTAAAATTTATAATGGGTGGAAGTTAGGGGCTTGTTCTTTATCTGGTAGTAGTTGAGTCCAGCTTCTGGAGAAGCAGGACAACAGAAGTTGGAAACTGAACAATGCCGTAGGCATGTCAAATTTGTAGCACCGGGTTTTAACCCGGTGTTTAAGAATGTAGTTGTAAACCAGCGCTGGCCCAGAATCGTCTAGCGGAGACGCGGTGTTGTGCCAGCAAGATGGAACCAGAATTGATTTCGGATTTCTTTGGTAAGAAAAAATGGTCTGTGAGACACAGACCACCGAAGGAGATAGCTGGTGTTGGGTGACCGATGTTAGTTGTTAATAATGATGAATGTAAAATTTCGAATATCTAATGATGAAGTAGGAAAAGGTCAAGAAATAGGATTGTATTCAATAGGCTGGGGTTTCAACCCCAGCTAAAAGAAGTATAAGGTTTTACCAGCGCTGGCCCGGAATCGTCTAGCGGAGATGAAATCGAGGTACCAGCAAGATGAAATCCGAATCAATTTCGGATGTGAGATAGATGTTGGGTGTCCGGTGATGAGGAATTTAAAATTTAAAATGGGAGGAAGTTCCGCCACGGCGGACAAGTGTTGGTTCCGCCACAGAGGACAGGTGTTAGTTGGCTACAAACTAAAATAAAGGAATTGAGAATTTAAAATGGTAAGAGATCTGGGATTTGGAGAGCATGCCGTAGGTATGCAAGATGGGTAGCGCCGGGTTTTAACCCGGTGTTTAAGAATGTAGTTGTAAACCAGCGCTGGCCCAGAATCGTCTAGCGGAGACGCGGTGTTGTGCCAGCAAGATGGAACCAGAATTGATTTCGGATTTCTTTGGTAAGAAAAAATGGTCTGTGAGACACAGACCACGGAAGGAGATAGCTGGTGTTGGGTGACCGATGTTAGTTGTTAATAATGATGAATGTAAAATTTCGAATATCTAATGATGAAGTAGGAAAAGGTCAAGAAATAGGATTGTAGTCAATAGGCTGGGGTTTCAACCCCAGCTCAAAGAAGTATAAGGTTTTACCAGCGCTGGCCCGGAATCGTCATTCGGAGATGAATTCGGTATGCCGAGCAAGATGAAATCCGAATCGATTTCGGATGTGAGATAGATGGTGGATGTCCGGTGTCCGGTGAGGAGGAATTGAGAATTTAAAATTTAAAATGGGTGGAAGTTCGGGGCTTGTTCTTTATCTGGTAAGAGTTGAGTCCAGCTTCTGGAGAAGCAGGACAACAGAAAGGAAATGATCTGTGAGAAACGAAGGGAGGCGCGCCAGATGGTTTCTTTCTTGTCACTTTTGAGCCCAAAAGTAACCAAAAGGCTTGCTGAAATAATGTTTCAACCCGCATTCCAGCCGCCTGCCCCGCTATTTCAGCTTCCCACCGCGCCCTTACGAACAGCAGAGGTTCTACCACATTGCATTTTTTTTTTCGCGGGTAGCAGTTAGAAGTTGGCGGGTATCGGAGGTTTGAAAGCAGGGAAGTTGGAAACTGAACAATGCCGTAGTCATGTCAAATTTGTAGCCCAGGGTTTTAACCCGGTGTTTAAGGTTGTAATCGTTCAACAGCGCTGGTCCAGAATCATCATTCGGAGATGAAATCGAGGTACCCCGCCGCGGCGGGCAAGCAAAAGATGAAAACCGAATCAATTTCGGATGTGAGATAGATGTTGGGTGTCCGGTGATGAGGAATTTAAAATTTAAAATTTAAAATGGGTGGAAGTTCCGCCACAGCGGACAGGTGTTGGTTGTTAGGATTTTCGGTTATTACAGTGTTGGTAGTAAAATATGAGGAGCATGCTGAAGGCATGCAACAGAAAGAGCCTAGGGTAAGGAGGCACGACGCAACTCTAGGTTTAATTGAAGCATAAATATGTATATGGTCTGTGAGACATAGACCATGGATGGAGATGGCTGGTGTTGGTAACCGACCTGCTAAGGGCTGTGCACCTCCCCTTAATCGGCGATAAAAGTCGAATATCTCAAATCGGATTCTTGGGCTTCAGTGGATATAGGCAATCACTGTCTGATTGCATACTTCCAAACCCTTTAGCTAAAATAAACTCTGCACAATGGACGTATGAAAACACACCTTTCATCGAATAGAGAGAAGAGAAATGAAAAAAGGCAGTAATTGTCTCAGAATGTCTCATTTGCTATGATTCTTAGATAATTTTAACTAGATGTTTCATCAAAAAAGAATAAATTCGGTAGTATAAACTCTATGTATAGTAGTTTAAAACTACTGTTTATAAAAAACAGCATTCAATAGCGCCAAAACCCGTATTTTTGAATAAATAGCATTATTATGAGAGATGGAGAAGAATCAGAATTTACCGTTTTGGAGAGTTAAAAAATAGGTAGAAATCTTTCCATGTTCAGAAAACTGGGAGACAGGAAAGCGATTGAAGTAGCAGAATATTGAGGAATTAAGGAAGCAGACCAATACAAAGTATGAGCGGGGAGAGAGCATAATCACCGTTGATTTAATTCAAAAAGTTGCTGAGTTCTTAAATGTGTATCCTCTGCATTTAATTTCAGCTCAACCAGGTCACGTAATAGAGCATCATACTAATTCGCCTGTATCTATAAACTCCAATAATAATTGCACCACAATAAGCAAACCGAAGTAATGATGAAGATGATGCAGATGAATGAGGTGATAAGATACTGGAGGGGAAGTGAGTTACCCTTCACTCATGAGAATAATGTAGGTATGACTAGCAACTTGGAACAAATAAACAAGTCATGAAGTATGAACTAAAAATAGCGCATGCATTAGATACTGATGGCAGCATTGACCTGCAGAGGCTTTCCAATATCTCAGAGGGTTTGAGGAAAATAGCGGAAGGGGCTTTAATGCTTAGGTTAAAGGGACTGAGTAAAGCCAAAAAGACCTTAAAACTGGAGGAAGCACTGAAAGTAACTTTGACGGGCATTGAGAAAGGAAGTACCATTTTATGTCTTCAAAGTGAGCCCTTTGAAAAGACCCTCCCCTCTTTTCAAACGGATCTGTTCAGAATAGAGCACCAACATGACCTGCCCCAAAAAACCGCAATAAGCTTGGTGGTTGAATCCTTCATGGCGGCTTTGCAAAGTCCTGAGGAGAGTGAACTGTTAGACAAACCCCTACTTAAGGAGCTGATAAACTTTAAAAGATCTTTTAAGGGTGATGAGGAAGTTTTTTCTATAAAGAATGAGGGAAGCATTTCAGAATTTTCACTCAGAAAATCTGATTTCAAACAGATTCAGGTAATAGAAGAAGAAATACCATCTTCAGAAGGAACCATAATCAATGGAAGAATAGAGGAGTTGAAATTCAGCACCCAAAAAGTAAGAATTTTGACTAAGGAGGGACTGGTGGATGCTTTTTTGTCGGAAAAATTCGATACCGATAAAATCAAGGATTGGTGGGGCAAAGAGGCAACCGTAGTGGGAACGAAGCACTATAAGCCCGGAAAAAGATTTGCCGTAGAAATAGAGCAGTTATTTGATCAGGCTGATGGTGATGGGTTTTTCTCCAAGAAACCGAGGCATGAAAATCTGGAGGAGCAGATTAACAGACAATTAAAAGAAGGAAAAGAAACTAACCCTCTGAAGCTGATTGTTGGTTTCCTGGCCTGGTTCAGAGACTGACGAAGAGTTTGAAACTTTACTTAAGGATCTGGGTGTATGAAAAAAATCCTCCTTGACACCTCCCTGATTCTACATTATATGAGAGGAGATGCTACTTTCCGAAAGGTGGAGGAGGAACATCACTTATTGACTGATCCAGGCTCCATTATTTTACTTTCTGCAATCAGCATTGGGGAAATTGAGGGTTTTTTCCTTAGAAAGGATTACGGTGAAAAACAAACTGAGCGCTGGAGAAAGCTTTTGGAAAAATCTATCATTTTGTCAATAGATGGAAGAGATAAAAAGTTGATGCAAGCTTATGCTGCTATACAGGGGTATTGCCAAAATAACCACCCAAGATTGAAAGCAGCAAATTCTAAAATCATTGGACAAAATGATATGTGGATAGCTGCCACCACCTATGTCATTAATGCAACACTTTTTACTAAAGACAAGGATTTTGTTCATTTGAAGGATGTATTTATTAAACTGGTAACTATCGATTGAATCCCAGCATGATTAACGCTTAGCAGAAGATGACTGTCAGGAAATTCCAACATCTAAAATGTATGATAAAGTGAAGCCACCCTACTCTACTTTTCTAATTAAAGAAATGTCTAAATATATAATCTTGTTTTTTCTGATGGCATTTATCCAAAATGCAAACTGCCAGGAACTTGTACCGCTGAATGCTCACAAATTCTCTATAAAAGACACATTGAAGTATAAGCCTAGCTTTTATGGTCAAATCACTGAAGATTCCGACAGTTTGTATAGTTTTAAAACGTTTGACACCCTAGGCAATTTAAGCAGTATAAGCCGAACATGGCTGGTAAAAGAAAAGAAGCATAAGGTTCCTGTAAAAACCCAATCCGTCTCATTCTCTAACTCGGGAGATACTCTCCAGATGAGTGTAATTGATTTGTTAGAACAAAATGAAAGAATCTTTCATTATGATGAGGGGGTAATATTCTCCGAAGTTTACAGGGAGAAGTCATATTTTATTTCAGGATGGGAAATATCTCCTGAGGGCAATAAAAAATTATCCTTAGATGAGCACAGATTTACCCCAAGGCTGATGAATATTGATGAATTAGGCATATGGTTAAGGGAAAATATGAAATATCCTAAACTAGCTCGTCGTAAGGGAATTGAAGGGACTATATATATGATTTTGACAGTCGACAGTGAAGGTAATGTAAAAGAAATGGAAGTAGGAAACCCAGAATTTGAGCCACTTTTCGCTACTGAAGCACTTAGAGTACTGGCTAATTTTGAGTGGGATTTTGAACCAAAAGAAGATAGATTAGGAAATCCTGTTGAGGGAATAGCAGTCCAACCCATTCTATTTAAGATGAGCAATTTATTTTAGTGAAGTTGTTGGTTACCCCGATCCCTAAAGGGGAGAGTGGAATTTGCTGATTGATCAATGTAAAATTTAAAATTAGAGGAGGTTCCGCCACGGCGGACAAGTGTTGATTGGCTACAATTTAAAATAAAGGAATTGAGAATTTAAAATTTAAAATGAGTGGAAGTTTGGGGCTTGGTCCGTATCTGGTAGTAATTGAGTCCAGCTTCTGGAGAAGCAGGACAACAGAAAGGAAATGATCTGTGAGAGACGAAGGGAGGCGAGCCAGATGGTTTCTTTCTTGTCACTTTTGAGCCCAAAAGTAACCAAAAGGCTTGCTGAAATAATGCTTCAACCCGCATTCCAGCCGACTGCAGCAAGATGGAAACGGAGGAAATTAAGAATTTAAAATGAAGGAATTTAAAATTTAAAATGAATGAAAGTTGTCGGTTGGCGATTGGCGTTTGCGGTGATAGTTGGATATGAGGAGCATGCTGAAGGCATGCAATATTAATAGCCCAGGGTAAGGAGGTACGACGCAGCCCTGGGTTGAATCGGAGCATGATATTTTAACAGCGCTGGCTCGGAATCCTCTAGGAGATGTGGCATTTTGCCAGCAAGATGGAAACCGAATCGATTTCGGATTTCGGATGTGAGATCCATATCATCTTCTCTGATACTTTTGAGCCCAAAAGTAACCAAAAGGCTTGCTGAAATAATGCTTCAACCCGCATTCCAACCGCCTGCCCCGCTATTTCAGCTTCCCACCGCGCCCTTACGAACAGCAGAGGTTCTACCACATTGCAATTTTTTTTCGTGGGTGGCAGTTAGAAGTTGGCGGGTATCGGAGGTTTGAAAGCAGGGAAGTTGGAAACTGAACAATGCCGTAGGCATGTCAAATTTGTAGCGCCGGGTTTTAACCCTGGGAATAAGGTTCTAATCATTCACCAGCGCTGGCCCAGAATCGTCATTCGGAGACGATTACCAAATGCCAGCAAGATGGAACCAGAATTGATTTCGGATTTCTTTGGTAAGAAAAAATGGTCTGTGAGACACAGACCACGGATGGAGATAGCTGGTGTTGAATGTTGAGTGACCGATATTAGATGTTATTAATGATGAATGTAAAATTTCGAATATCGAATGATGAAGTAGGAAGAGGTCAAGAAATAGGATTGTAGTCAATAGGCTGGGGTTTCAACCCCAGCTTATAGAAGTATAATGTTTTACCAGCGCTGGCCCGGAATCGTCTATCGGAGATGAAATCGAGGTACCAGCAAGATGAAATCCGAATCAATTTCGGATGTGAGATGGATGTTGGATGTTGGATGTCCGGTGAGGAGGAATTGAGAATTTAAAATTTAAAATGGGTGGAAGTTCGGGGCTTGTTCTTTATCTGGTAGTAGTTGAGTCCAGCTTCTGGAGAAGCAGGACAACAGAAAGGAAATGATCTGTGAGAAACGAAGGGAGGCGAGCCAGATGGTTTCTTTCTTGTCACTTTTGAGCCCAAAAGTAACCAAAAGGCTTGCTGAAATAATGCTTCAACCCGCATTCCAGCCGCCTGCCCCGCTATTTCAGCTTCCCACCGCGCCCTTACGAACAGCAGAGGTTCTACCACCTCGCAATTTCTTTTCGCGGGTGGCAGTTAGGAGTTGGCGGGTATCGGAGGTTTGAAAGCAGGGAAGTTGGAAACTGAACAATGCCGTAGGCATGGCAAATTTGTAGCCCAGGGTTTTAACCCTGGGAATAAGGTTGTAATCGTTCACCAGCGCTGGCCCAGAATTGTCATTCGGAGACGAAGGCGAAGTGCCAGTAAGATGGAACCAGAATTGATTTCGGATTTTCTTTGGTAAGAAAAAATGATCTGTGAGACACAGAACTTGGATGGAGATGGCTGGTGTTGGGTGACCAATGTTAGTTGTTAATAATGATGAATGTAAAATTTCGAATATCGAATGATGAAGTAGGAGGCGTTAAAGTAACCTGCTTATAGTCAATAGGCTGGGGTTTCAACCCCAGCTCAAAGAAGTATAATGTTTTACCAGCGCTGGCCCGGAATCGTCTATCGAAGACGAATGCCTGGTGCCAGCAAGATGGAAACCGAATCAATTTCGGATGTGAGATAGATGTTGGACGTCCTGTGTCCGGTGAGGAGGAATTGAGAATTTAAAATTTAAAATGGGTGGAAGTTCGGGGCTTGTTCTTTATCTGGTAGTAGTTGAGTCCAGCTTCTGGAGAAGCAGGACAACAGATAAGAAAAAATGGTTTGTGAGACACAGACCACGGATGGAGATAGCTGGTGTTGGATGTTGGGTGACCGATGTTAGATGTTGTTAATGATGAATGTAAAATTTCGAATATCGAATGATGAAGTAGGAAGCGGTCAAGATATAGGATTGTATTCAATAGGCTGGGGTTTCAACCCCAGCTCAAAGAAGTATAAGGTTTCAACAGCGCTGGCTCGAAATCCTCATTCGGAGACGAAGGCGAAGTGCCAGTAAGATGGAAACCGAATCAATTTCAGATTTCAGATGTAGGATTTGGGATTTGGGATGTGGGATGTGGGGTTTAATAAAGAAAAATGGTCTGTGGGACACAGACCATGGAAAGGGGTGCTTGGTCCGTATCTGGTAGTAGTTGAGTCCAGCTTCTGGAGAAGCAGGACAATAGAGGCCATTCTAACGGGTGAATGTTGATGCTCCCCTATTGGAACTGGGATAAAAAAACCGGAGAGGAATCCCCTCCGGCTTAAATACAAATTGCCTGAATCAAGAGCTTCTTGCAAAATGCGATTACAGAGTGGTGCAGCCCGAAGGATCCTCTTGCTTCGTTCGAGAGGATCTGCGAATCCTTGGACTGCGGGTACGCTGCATCACATTCTTTATCACTGCCTGTTCGGCTTCAAGTCGGTAAAAGAGCTCTTTCAACTTGGCTAACTCATCCCTTAACTGCCTTGTATCCTCTATCAGCAATTTTAGAAAGTAAGCAATCACTGAAAGCAGCATCATGGTCACCACTCCCGCCAGACTTAGCAATAGCTCCGCTGCAGACATGATTCAAGGAGATATGGAACTTGCTCTGATACTATCTGCAACTCTACAATCTCCCCCCGCTCCCATTCAGACTCCAGTCTCTCCATCAACTGGAGAAATGCTAGGTTCGTGAATAGCGGTGTCCCGTCGGCTCTATAGCTGGTCACAGGATAGAGGGAACTGGATTCCAGCTTATCTTCTCCTTGGTAAAAAGAGATTTTACCTTTGTCCCCTATTCCTATCTCCCAGCCTTTCCCCTCGGAATGCATAGCTTCCAGCTCGTACACTCCTTCTGCCAGACAGGCGATCTCTTTTCCAAAGCAGGCCTTGGGAGGCTCACGGGTAAAGCAGAGCTGCTTCTGCCCTAGAAATAATCTCCCAAGGGTTACTGTTGCTTTGTACTTGCGGTGAAGTACCAGTCTCATCTTAGACCTGCTCTACGCCTACCATCTTGGCCGCATTGTGCGCCCCATTGTTAATGGAGTACTCGCTGCCATTCACCATCTGGACGAATTCCACACTGAGCACAAAAGCTCTGTGCGTGCCAGGAAGCAGGGCTTTATCAACGGATAAATTGATTGCCGCAGCCGGATCGATTACCGGAAGCAAAGTTGAAACAGCAGTTTGCACTGCTCTTGCACCCGTCGAAAAATCCAGTCCCACTCCTGTAGCCGATATCCTCAAGTGGGTTGCACCTTTAGGTACTGCCACATAATCCTGAGGGACAAAAGCCGGGATGGCTACCGCCCATGCCGTTGGGGAATCCGTGTAGGTAGTTTCCAAAAAGAGCGTACTACCCAGGGAACTGGAAGCATTCAGCTCCATATCTTTCAGTAGACTCCAGTCGCCTGCACGTACCATACGTTCTCCTCGGTTATTGACAAGATCAGATTGCAGCACCTTCATCATCACCTGGGTGATTCGCTGACTCAGTCTGCTGTCTCCAATCTTAGCGATTACCGGACGTAAAGCATCCCGAACGAGTTTGGCCGAAGTAGCATTATCGGCGAACTCTTTGAGGTTCTCCCGGGTACGTGCAAAGCGTGCATCATTCATGATGCGGCTCTTGCTGACACCTCCTTTTTCACGGGCGAGGTATCCGTCTTTGGATTTGTAGAAAGAGAGTCTTCCTACCTTTCCATTTAGTGTAATAACTCCTGCTTGTTTTGCCATAAGTATATGGGGTTTAAGTGAAACATGCAGGAAAATTCATCCCTATAAGCCTGGATATCAATTGAATGTGCAGTATAGAGCAGAATCTGCTATAAGTTCAGGATTTAGCTGTATTACTCAGTCTTAGACGGATAAAAAAAATCCCGGAATATCCGGGATCAACTGAATCAGTATAAATAGACATAGAATGACTTTTTACTTTTCAATGGTAGGGATCTTGAAGAATTACTTATTCCAGACTACCCAAGCAAACAGAACTTGAAAAGTACCTGGCCTTATTCTTTTTCAAACGGTAGAAGGCAACGTATACATATCCGCCAACTAAATCCAAATTTGGGTCTAGGGTAAACGCTAACAAACCTCTTTTTCTATATACCCCTTCATCTATCAATCGGAACTTTTTGCTAAGGGGATTATAGATCAACACCCAGCAAATATCTGAATGCCGGGCACGACCTACCTCTCCAACATCCCAATAGATGGAATACTTTCTTTCCTCCTCCTTCACCAAATTCATTCCGGGGGACAAGTCAAGATCTCCATCACATACTTTGATCTTTTTTGGATAGAGGCGAGGAATCCCATCCTCATTTTCCACTGCATGCTTCAGGGCCCAGGACATTGCCAAGTGAATCCCTCGTTTTCCTCCTGAAGTAAAGCGCTCAAAACCCATGGCCAATATGGATTCTATTGGAAGCAAGAACTGCTGTACCTCCACAAAAGCATTGTTTGAGTAAAGTTGCAGTTTGGATGGTTTGTAGTCAGCAGACCTTGTGGCCTTTTGCTTAATAAAAGTCTTTCCCTTCTGCTTATAGAGCACGAGATTACCGACTTTTCCTACGACTCCACTTAATAGTGAATCTGTTACCTTTCCCATTATTAGTTGTTTTTAAATTAATAGCCTAGGATTACGGGTGTCAATCCCGTAAAAGCTTCACACCTGAGCCCATATTGCTCCCTTGAACTTCCCTTACTCACTGGGAGAATCAAGGGAACTACAAGGGAGGATTAAGGGAGAATTAAGGGAGGAAGTATGCCTTTGACTACTAGCAGCATATGCTCATCCCTTACTAGGACTGGGATTATAATATCACTTGAATTAAGGCAATGCCAGTTAGAATATATATTCCCTTAGTTTTTCTTCGGGTATTCCTGAGAATGCGGAAAACTCCGCCACAGTAACAAATTGCTTTTCCCCTTTTTCAAGATGTTCCCGGATTTTTCGTAGTACATCATGGCTGTACCGCTCACTCCGTCCGGTAATGCGCTGAACATCCTTAGCATAGATTACACATCTTTTTGTGATCATCAGAATTCTCATTTAGGTCTTTTTCACTCCATTTATAGTGGTTCCATACCGAAGAGCATTTTCTTCGGACCAGTACAGACATCCTCCTAGCAATAATAGTAAACGATCTGCCCATTCAGAGAGGGTCTTATTTTCATTTTTGAATTCCTGAATTATCTCCAATAAACTATCAAATAGTATGGATATGAGATTGACCGCATGTCTGCAAGCCTCAGCGTCGGATATTCCAGTATGAATTTGCCGTAGCACTAATTCATTTTGGCTACTTTGGGTTTTCCCATGAAATTCAAATGCCTTTAAATCTGCGAAGAGGCATAGAATTCTAGCTATACGTTGCTCCACCCATTCGATAGGGTATTCCTCTGCCGGAAAGTGCAATTTGAGGAAGTGGATAGCAAGGTAAATACCTGAACCATAGGCATGCTGCATAGTGAATAAATTCATGCCTGGGATAATACCTTGTTTTATATTATAATATTCCCAGCGTCTTGCCTGTAGGTAATCATCCAGATAAAACCACAGTGTATCCAACCATTCCTGATCGCTTAAATCTGACATATTCTCAAGCACATCTTCCAATGCAAACCACAATGAGCTAAATGGACTTTCAAATTCCTGATAAAATGAATATTCCTCCCATCTGTGAAAGAACTCCATAGCCTCCTCGTAAAAACAATCTTGTAGCAAGTCATCCAGAGTTGTTAGGCAGAAGAAAAACTTGGTAACCTGCTCCAGCTGAGGTTTGTCAAGATCTGGCAATGCATAACCAGCAAACCACAGGATTTTATCACTTTTTAAGACTAACTCATCGTCCACTAAACCAAAACTCCAACCCCATTCAATAGCTGCTGCTTCTGCACTGCGTGTATGTAAATTGAGAGACACCGGTAAAATAGAGAGGTTCATAAGTCTTTGGATCCTTTTTCACTATACCAGCGGGATACTTTTCTTAGACTACAATTAAATAAGCCAGCTAGGTCCGTTTGCTTTAATAGGAAGATATAGTCTCCCAGGTATTTTGCCAGTTCCCGATAACCAGCTTCAAGTCCCAACAATCTAATTCCATTCATTTCAGTCCTTCTACTCATGATATAGGACATAACCTTTGATTCCAATTTCATGAGGTTATGATTTTTTTTGGCTACATATTCCTGAGAGTCAGCAGATAGCTCAATATAGACCCCATCATTGAGGGTTTTCAGGTAATACTCACTCGCCTGATTGGTGTAATAAGAATGAAATTCTGTGGCAATGTCCCCTGTAGTAAAAAGATACTCCAAATTGGGAGTACCATCCTTTTCTCTGTAAAGCCCAATCAGTCCTTCACAAACAAAGCGTGAGAATTGATCTATTTTGCCAGCTTCCTTAATAATCATTCCTTTTTTAAACCTTTTTTGATCAAGTCTTGAAAAAAGAGCTGACAGATCTTCTTCAGAAATCTCCATTAGACTTTTATAAAAATCGATCAATTGCAAACGGTACTTTCTGTCCATGACCTTTCTATTTAATTAAACAATACTATCCCGTGTGTGAAAAAGCAGATTACAATCATTATTTAGACTAAATCCACACTGTTAATTTAATGTTAACAAGCATTTATGTCAAGAATAAAAAGGCGACGACTAAATTTTTTTTAGGAAAAAATGCCAATTGGCGTGATTTAGACGAAAAATTTAATGGATACGCCAAGTGGCTTACAATCAATTGATCACATGTCTCTAATTTTTCTAAACGGTTGGGGTTTCAACAGGCTTGGATATACTCAAGCAAATGGTAAGTCAATGTTATATATGACAAATTTATGAATAGGATCCTCTGCACTTTTCTAATCCTTCTCTGGACCTACACTGGTCTAGACAAGGTAATCCGCTTTAATGCGAGTAGAAAAGCATTTTATAATCAAACTTTTCACTGGAGAATTGGCAGAGATTCTAGCCTATGCCATTCCATTTACAGAGTTGCTTCTCGCCCTGCTCCTGCTCTTTTCAGTGACCCGATGGTGGGGATATCTAGGCAGCATATTACTGCTGACAGTATTTACTACTTATGTGGGACTAATTTGGGTGGGAGCTTTTCCTAGGGTGCCGTGCAACTGTGCGGGGATAATTGAAAGCTTGGGATGGGCGGAGCATTTTGTTCTTAATGTGGTGTGTATTGGAGTGTCGGTGTGGGGACTTAATAATTTAAAATGTAAGAATTAGGAATTTAAAATTGGGGAAGTTGTCCGATGTTGGATGTCCGGTGCCCGGTGAGGAGGAATTGGGAATTTAAAATTTAAAATGGTAAGAGATCTGGAATTTGGAGAGCATGCCGTAGGTATGCAAGATGGGTGAGTCCAGGGTTTTAACCCTGGGAATAAGGTTGTAATCGTTCAACAGCGCTGGCCCGGAATCGTCTATCGGAGATGATTACCAAATGCCAGCAAGATGAAATCCGAATCGATTTCGGATGTGAGAAGGATGGTTCGGTAAGAAAAAATGGTCTGTGAAACACACACCATGGATGGAGATGGCTAGTGTTGGGGGATCGATGTTAGTTGATAATAATGATGAATATACAATTTCGAATATCGAATGATGAAGTTGGAAGCGGTCAAGAAATAGGATTGTAGTCAATAGGCTGGGGTTTCAACCCCAGCTCAAAGAAGTATAATATTTTACCAGCGCTGGCCCAGAATCGTCATTCGGAGACGATTACCAAATGCCAGCAAGGTGGAAACCGAATCGATTTCGGATGTGAGATGATCGGTTCGGTAAGAAAAAATGGTCGTTGGGACACAGACCATGGTTGGAGATGGCTAGTGTTGGGTGACCGATGTTAATTGTTATTAATGATGAATGTAAAATTTCGAATATCGAATGATGAAGTAGGAGGCGGTAAAGTAACCTGATTATAGTCAATAGGCTGGGGTTTCAACCCCAGCTCAAAGAAGTATAATGTTCAACAGCGCTGGCCCGGAATCCTCATTCGGAGATGAATTCGGTATGCCAGCAAGATGAAATCCGAATCGATTTCGGATGTGAGAAGGATGTTGGACGTCCGGTGTCCGGTGTCCGGTGAGGAGGAATTGATAATTTAAAATTTAAAATGGGTGGAAGTTCCGCCACGGAGGACAGGTGTTGGTTGGCTACAATTTAAAATAAAGGAATTGAGAATTTAAAATGGTAAGAGATCTGGAATTTGGAGAGCATGCCGTAGGTTATTAATGATGAATGTAAAATTTCAAATATCGAATGATGAAGTAGGAGGCGGTCAAGAAATAGGATTGTAGTCAATAGGCTGGGGTTTCAACCCCAGCTCAAAGAAGTATAATGTTTTACCAGCGCTGACCCAGAATCGTCATTCAGAGACGATTACCAAATGCCAGCAAGATGGAAACGGGTAGCCATCATTGTTAGAAATGTTGAATAAAGAATATGCAATTAAACCGCTGAATTTTAGTCAGTAGAATGTATTAGCAAAAGTCATGGATTGTTGGGTCGTTGAGACACAGACCATGGATGGAGATGGCTAGTGTTGGGTGACCGATGTTAGTTGTTAATAATGATGAATATACAATTTCGAATATCGAATGATGAAGTTGGAAGCGGTCAAGAAATAGGATTGTAGTCAATAGGCTGGGGTTTCAACCCCAGCTCAAAGAAGTATAATGTTTTACCAGCGCTGACCCAGAATCGTCATTCAGAGACGATTACCAAATGCCAGCAAGATGGAACCTGAATTGATTTCGGATGTGAGGTGAACGGCTTAATAATAAAAAATGGTCGTTGAGACACACACCATGGTTGGGGGTGTTCCAGATTACAGGAACCGAGGTAGAAACCTTCGGGGTTTTGAAAACCCCAAAGGTTAAAAAAGGGGCGGCTGCTGAAACCGCCCCACAGCCCAAAACCTTGCAAGAATGGGCTGCAAAAAATAAGAATGGGAATTTATTCCTCGAAAAGACCAGAGCTCGAGGCTGGTTTATGCTGATGAATTCCTGGAAGGGAGATGCCGAAAACCCTTATCAGAGTAGGCAAACAACCAGAAACGGTTTCCCTGTTTTTGATCTGTTAAAAAACAGGGCATCTTATGAATAAAGTAAAGGGCGCATTGCCCATGATCGCTTTCGTATTTGCTGCCTTTGCAGCATTTGCGTTTAACTCTCCAAAAGAGGATAGAGAATATGGCAAAGGTGGAGGTATCTGGTACGATGTTACCGATACTGATCCAGGCATTAACACTTACCAGTGTGAGTCAGGATCTCAGCATTGTCTGTATGACGACCCATCATTGATGGGGAATCCAATCTCTGCACCAGGACAGCTATTTGTTGTCAAAAATGCCAGTAATTTAACACCGGCTTAATTTAATCTGGGAGAGTCAGAAACGTAACCTGACTCTCCCTTTTTTCAATACAATAGGTTCCGCTCCCGGATTGAAAGCTTTAATTGGAAGTTCTCCGGTTTTCCCTCAAATATCACAAATTCATCTCCCTCATATCTCCTTAAAGTTAATTGCTCCCCATCGTGATAACTGAACCTTTTTAGGTCAGCCCATCTTTGGCCTCGATACAACAGTGTTTTTCTTCTTTCTTCAAGTACTGTTTTTAAATAATTTTGTTGATCCTCATTACCTGCATAATCAACTATCCGGGATGCTAATAAGATATCCAAGTAGTTTTTCGCCTTTTCAATATCTCCCAATCGAACATGGGCTTCCGCTAAAATCAAATAAATTTCATCAAGGGCAACTCCGGTAAACAACTCATAATTGCCTGTATAACTCCCTTTGAAAGATGTTGAATTCATATTATTCTCAAACAAAAACTTTGATCTTAGATCTAATGAGTCAAAACTTTTGACAAAAAGAGAATCTACATAAGCTACATTCTCACCGGAAACTGAGCCTTGTGGAGCAAGAAAGGTAAATAGGATAGTTTCTGAGTTAAATAAAGGAGAGGGATAAGCCTGTGAAAAATCCAGATCCTGATAATCCATTAAGGTAAAACCTCCATCTAATACTAATTTAGCATAAGTAGCAGCATCAGAATAATTCCCCAAATAAAGGCTGATCCTAGCCAATAGTCCATAACCAGCGTAAAGAGACGGCTGAGTAGCATAGTCTGTTTTTATTGGAAGCAAGAGAATCGCCTCCTGCAAATCATTTAAGATTTCCGTAAATACTTCTTCTGATGTTTTAAGCTCTTGTGCAGCATTAATATCAGCTGTTGATGGCATAGGAATCACAAATTCATCGCTATCTAAAGTACTGGAAGGCATAGGCAGGTATAATACCGCCAGTTCAAAATAGGCACTTGCCCTCCAAAACAATGCTTTTCCTTTCAGCCTCATTTTATCTTCTTCTAGCCAGTCAGGGTCTTCATTTAGCTTATCAAGTGTGACATTGGCATAGCTGATTTTTCTATACATAATAGAATAATCCAAAGGAGGCTCATCAGGAAGATAGGGGTCTAAATCCCACAAATATGCTCTTTGTTGCAGGAATTGAAATTCTGCCAGTTGGACTTTGATGTCCAATAATCATCTGAAAACATAAAAGGCAGGATAGTCGTCAGGTTCATTGTCCCATATCCATCAAGCAATGCTTCAAAATCCGGGACAGATTCAGGCACAAGGATGGATTTAGTAGGTTTTTCATCCAAAAACCCCTGACAGGATGTGCTTATAAGCAATCCAAGTAACATTAATATTCTATAGTGTAATTTCATGTGTTTATAATTTGATTTTTTATGGCCACATAGCCTGCTCCCGATCCGCCACGGCGGATCGGAAGAATCTCGCAGGGTGAAAGATCAACCCATTGTTTGTCGCTTCGATTATGCTCGATTTCATGCGTTTATTTCAATTGAAGAGTTAGAAATCCATTTTTATTCCCATAGCAATGCTTGTTCTTGGGGCTACAGTCTTGGTAATCAGGATCGAGTTCATCATCGCTAGCTTTCCAGATGACTCCCAGATTGTTTGCATAAGTGTAAAACTCGGCTCTGGAAAATGGCAACTTATTTTTTTCCTTCTTGCCAGAGAATAGGAAAACCGAATGTCCTGCAAGCGGATATGGTCTCCCCTTTCCACCAAAGGTTCTGAATACATATAAAATGAATTTCGGATACTATTTGCTGATGTGGGCATGGATGGCACATCAGTTAGCAGTTCATCTCCTGTCTCCTTCCATCGCTTATCAAAATCTCCATGTCCTATCTGCTGTCCTCTCAGAAGGGTATTATAGTCTATGGATCTACGCCTGTAATAGTAGCCAAGACCATATCAAATATTTACCGAAAGACTGAACCCCTTCCATGAAAGGGAATTTCTCAGAGAACCAAAATCCGTTGGACGTGCCGATCCATGAAAAACTAGGTCATCCGGGCTGAGTGATGAAATGATTGCCCCGTAATTCTCAGAGGGCTCTCCATCCAGGAATCCCATTGGATTTCCATTGTCAGGATTGAGTCCAGCCCAAGGGAAGGAATAAATACCAAAAAAGGGCTGGCCTTCAATTGGAGCAGGAAGAGCAGAGAATCCGGAGGTCACCAGAGGCTCGATGCCGATTGTGTCACATCTACCTGGATTACTTGATCCCTTATGTGGGAATAAAGCAGGTCGGTCTTCCACTTCAACGTACCCTTTAGCCAATTCGCTCCTACTACTACATCCAATCCTGTGGTCTGGGTAGTGGCAAAGTTTCCTGTAACACTGGTAAATCCTGTAGATGCAGGGACATTCAAATTGGCTGATAAGGTCCTGTCCCCTTTTGCACGTGGAGCTCCAAGGAGGCAGCAAGTGCTCCCTGATGTAGATTCAAAGTCCAAACCAGTATTCCAGATTCCTACTTTTTCCCATCTCAATACAGGGACTCGGTGGATTCTGGGATATCAGGCACCCGGAATGTTGGGAATAAAGGCATGAGGTGGCTGTGTGTGAAATAGGCAGCAGTCAGAAGCCCAGGATGCCTTTCATCCAAATTGCCACTGTAGCCATAGCTTCCCCTCCATTTTGGATGAGGGCTCCATTCAGAAGGGAGGAACATGGTTCTTCACTCAAGGTCCATCCCAGACCTGCAGACCAGAGCGGCGCTGTCCCTTTTGCGTTTGATTCTACACCAAAAAAATTAGACTGAGTCCTTTTGGAATGCTGAAGGTAGCATCCCAGCTTGTTTTGCAGTCAGGTACCCCAGATTGCTGTAGAAGGACACAAATCTGTCTGTAGCCCCACCATGGCTTGTTCTGTCGGATCAATGGGATCTACTTGAATTCAGTATGATCATGACTGGGAAGCGTCAGCCTGATGGAAATCCACAGGCAGCACTGGTCCCCAGCTTATCATTATGGCCCGTGCATAGACGCATGGAATCGGATTCCTGCCTGAGATCTCTGATCTCCAGTGCCTGCCAATAAGGAGAGCCTGTGCTTTTCTGACCAGTATTTCTGATAGGTCAGTTGGCTTCTAACTGTGTGTGAAAAGGGGAAAATGTCTCCGGAAAGAGTTCAGGATATCTCCATCTGGCAAGGGCCTCTTGCTTCACCAGTTCGTTTTCCCCGATCGTAGTGAACCTATTGACCAGATCCCGAACATAATCCGCCAAGCCTTCAGGACTTCTGTCGCTAGCTCTTCCTCGGAATCCCCAATTTCTTGGTAGGATGCCCCAATCTTCAGATCTTTTGCCAGTTCGAAATTCGACCGAGGATCTGAAATCTGCCATCGAGTTTGTCATACCTGTATATCCAACTGGCCCAACTTCATTGAGTGGTATGTTGTGCCGATCTAAAAGCGGCACTCCCTTCCGAAGAATTGATGTAACGTTGGGAAAGGTACGTATCAGATCAGGCAAAGGGCTTCCTGTTTCATCGGCCGAGCGATCCATAAGGCGCTGTGCTGGGCGCCGCCGTGGTATTGATATCTCCGCTCTCGGTTCCATGGTAAGCCCCGACAGACCAGCTTAACTTATCTTTAAAGAAGAAACTCCATGAAATCTTCACCTGAAAATGTCCAGCGATCATCAGCATTCCCTATGATTATTCTGTAGGTTCCTGTCATACCCCACACTATACCGGTGAGTTGCTGTGATGCCGACCCGCCTGACACCGCCAATGCGTATTGCTGGTTCAATCGTGGTCTATAATAATATTGGGATAGGTCAGTCCTCAGATCCCTTCCTTTGTATAGCTCCAGCTGCACTTCTGCTTCGGATTCACTGATCCTGCCCTCCCGCTGTGCTATCCAGGGTTTCTACCACAGGAGAAAGAGCTGTCTTGTTTGAGCTGATCTCCTGTGAGCGGTAGTAGTTTTTTTGAAACGACTGCCTTTCTACTGTGCTATGTAATCCCCCATATCCATTTGAGGAACGTAACTGTAGGTCAGGTTGCTGAAAATCATCCGACGGAGGCAGTTGAAGCTTCTACAGGAGCCCATAGACGGGAGCCTTTGCTAGTGGTCACTACTATTACCCCGTTTCCAGCTCTTGCTCCCCAGATGGATGCAGCCGCGGCATCTTTTAAAACTGTGATCTCCTCGATATCGTTTGGATTGATGCTTTCCAGAGGACCGTCGCTGCGGGAAATTATCCACTATTATAAGCGGCTCTGCATTTGCAAAGAGTGTGGATCAGGCCTCGAATGGAAAGTTTCTCTCCCCCGGTCCCCAGTGGCCACTGTCGAATGTCACACCGGACACAACATTATCGAGTCTATCCAGAAAATTGCTTGTGACACTGCCGCTAACCAACTCCTTGTCCATTGCGGCAAATGACACCAAGTCACCCGCTCCACCGGGAGATTCTGATAGCCAGTGGACCTCACCGTAACTTCCTGTCAGCTGCCTACTGTCCGTCAACAGGGATATTACCAGCTCTTCCTCCAAAGGTAGCGTCACTAAAACAGTGCGGGAAATCATTACCTAAATAGGAAACTGTCAGTTCGTATGAGTCCCGGAATAGCTTTCCATAGCATAAAGCTCCCCAGCTCTCATCGGTAATAGCGAGCTGATTACTTTTCCCCAGTGCTACTAACGCAACTGCGTCACGGGTTTTGCATCCTCCTTGGTTAGGATTATACCTTTCAGGAGACCAGGTTGTTCCTGCGCCTGCGTACGCTCATTTATTCAGACACAGACGAGATAAAGAGAACTAGTATATTTTTCATTCTGCATGAGATTTCGTTTGTAAAATAAGAAAAGTGCTCTCCATTGGCTTTTTCAATTAGGCTAATAGACTCCAGAGGAGAATATTGGTTTTTGGTGAGCAGGAAAAGGTTGTGCTGTGGGTCTATCAGAAGCTTTTCAGGGAAAGGAGAGCAGTATCTTGTAAGCTTCAAGAATCCCTGTGCCTTCATCCTGATGCAGTTGCAGCATATCAGGATGTGTAAAACGGTCTGACAGAATACTCTCTCTCCATCGGCTTGTGTTCCTTATCTGCATTGATAGAAACAAAAACCAAATCTTCCCTATCCTTCAATTCCAGAAATACCTCCCTAGAGCGTGCAGGGTGTAGTGTTCCGTACAGAATTCCAGCTACCGGAAGTCCAAAAGAGAGAGGACGAGCGTCTTTCCTCTCAATGAGTCAGACGAGAGTAGGCATTGCCATCCAGAGTCTGTGAGCGTTACCCGGTATAAATTCCCTCCCCTTCAACTCCCGCTCGGAAAGCTACTCCAGCGGCTCTGTAAAGTCCAGAGGGAGTTTTGACCATTCTTTTCAGCCTTACTTGAAAACCTGCTCCTGCTCGAGACTCTCAGGTATCTGTAGTTTTCAAGCACATACCTTCCCAACAGCTGGTCTTGCAGATACTGGGATAATTCTGCAGCTAGGTCAAAGAACCCCACTTTCCTGTACCCTTCCCTGAAGCATCAGCTCCACCGCTCGTATGGTTTGCTGGACCCACACTGGATCCGTTGCCAACGAATCGAAACGGGAAGGAATAGTGTGGAGCCAATCCTGAAACAAGGCGGAATGGATATCATCCTTCAAAACTTCCCCGGCAAGGTCTCCACCTGGGGCATCAGCAAACTCAATGCGGCCGCCAAGCCCGCTGGGAAAGGGATTCCGCCTTGTACGACT
>NZ_JBVVUG010000019.1:0-124660 GCF_055809615.1 Algoriphagus sp. 10J20-15 | reverse complement strand
TTTCTATATCTTAGAAGTTAAACAATTTTTAAAACATGACTACCATAGACCCTAGCATCCTAGCCAAGGCTGATTCTTGGCTTAGCGGCACTATCGATGAAGATTCGAAAGCCCAAATCCGTACTCTAATTGATCAAAACCCAACTGAGTTAACAGATTCATTCTACCAAGATCTCGAGTTTGGTACCGGTGGATTACGTGGTCTTATGGGCGTTGGAACCAATAGGATGAACGTTTACACGATTGGAATGGCTACCCAAGGTCTTGCCAATTACCTGCTTAAATGTTTTCCTGGTGAAACGATCCGGGTAGCAATCACACATGACAGTAGAATCAACAATACACTGTTCGCTATGACCACAGCGAATGTCCTGACAGCGAACGGCATCCACGTATTGTACTTCAAGGAGATGCGCCCTACTCCTATGTTGTCATTTGCAGTAAGGCATTTTGATTGCAAAAGCGGTGTAATGATTACAGCTTCTCACAACCCAAAAGAATACAATGGTTACAAAGCTTATTGGGAGGATGGCGCGCAAGTAGTCGCTCCACATGATAAAAATATAATCGATGAAGTGAAGAAGATCACTTCCTTTGATGATGTAAACTGGGATAAAAATGATGCTCTTTTTCAGTACATCGAAGAGGATTTTGATGAGATCTACCTGAAGCTTGTCAAGGGGCTAAGTTTAGCACCAGATGCTGTTGCTGCGCAAAAAAACACGCCCAGAGCATTCTCTCCCATTCATGGTGCTTCTGGAAAAATGGTTCCTGCGGCATTGAAGGCTTTTGGCTTTGAAAATGTAAATATTGAAAAAGAGCAAGCTGAGCCAGATGGAAATTTCCCTACGGTCTATTTACCCAAATCCTGAAGAAGCTGAGGCTCTAACGCTCTCTCTTAAGCTGGGAAAAGAAGTAGGTGCTGAGTTGGTATTGGCTTGTGATCCGGACGGTGATCGCTATGCCGCAGCAGTTCCAAATGCTTCGGGAGAATTTGAATTATTGAACGGAAATCAAACGGGTGCTTTACTTACCTATTACCTGTTGAGCCAGTGGAAAAAAGCGGGTAAACTCGACGGTAATCAATTCATGGTGAATACCATAGTGACCACTGAATTAATAGATAAAATCTGTGAAGGGTTTGGTGTAAAATGCTTCTCCGTTTTGACAGGATTTAAAAACATTGCGGCAATCATCAAGGATCTAGAGGGCAAGGAAACCTTCATCGGTGGCGGTGAGGAGTCTTATGGGTATTTGGTTGGCGATTTTGTGCGTGATAAAGACGGGGTAAGTGCCTGCGCTATGGTTGCTGAAGCAATCGCGTATTACAAAACTCAGGGTAAGTCAGTTTTTGATGTACTTGCTGAGATTTATAATCAATTCGGCTTCTATAAGGAGTCTCTTATTTCTGTTACCAAAAAAGGAAAAGACGGTGCGGAGCAAATCCAGGCTTTGATGACTGATTTCCGTCACCATCCACCAGCTGAGATGAATGGAATTGCTGTAGCGAAAATCGTCGATGTGAAAGAAAGCACGGTAAAAGATGTAAAATCCGGTAAGACAGAAAAGCTGGATATGGATAAGTCCAATGTGATGCAGTTCTACCTCGCTGACGGAAGTAAGATCTCTGCTAGACCATCTGGTACTGAACCAAAGATCAAGTACTATTTCTCGGTGAATGCGCCGTTGGCAAATAAATCTGATTATAGAAAAGTAGAAGCTGAATTAGTAGAAAGGCTGGAAGGATTGAAGCGATACTTCAGCTAAAAAATGAAATTTGAGAAATTAAAAGCACTGAGAAATCAGTGCTTTTTTATTTAAAACTTGCCAAATCTGCGATAAGTACTTAGCAAGCAATGGTGTAATAAATAACTATATTTATAGAGTTGCTTATTAGACCCAATTGACCATGGACTATTCTAAAGTTATTTTTCCATTGCTTTGCATTTTACTTTTTCAATTTTGTAACACTAAAAATGAGGTTGAAGTAGTAGAGGACATTCATAAAATTGAAATCAGCAAGGATTTTTTACTTGATGAAGAAAATGGATTTCAATTTCAACCATTGGATACCATTGATCTGGAAAGGTCCGGAAATCCGCCTCTTACTTTCATTCACGATATAGCCTTCGGCAAAGATTATATTTTTCTTATCGATATTAGAAAGGGCTTGTTGAAGTATGATTACGATGGGAATTACATTCAGACTATAGGTAAAAAAGGCGAAGGGCCTGATGAATATCTAGTACTCACAGCAATTTACCTGGATGAAAAAGAAAATATAGTTTTAGTATCTGATTGGCAAAAAATGGTGGTGAATTCCTATGACTTGGAAGGAAACTTTATTGCTTCAAGTAAAAAATTAGCAGGCCAACCAATCTCATTCTATAAGGAAGACAGCACTATTTTGGTGATACAAGAGGACCTAAATTCTAGTGAAAAAGATGGTAAATCAATTAGGATAAGTTCTATAGAACCAACTACTCTAGAATTCAAAACACAAGAAAATCCTTTGTATAGCTTCACTTCTAAATTCAACCGTTTTTACAATTTCCTAAATGTATTTGGTAAGGTAAATCAAGAACGTCTCTTTTATATGCCCCGGGTTCAGTTCTCTGGGTTGATTGGTCAGAAGGATACTATTTACCGAATGAAAGAGGATCACTTGATTCCTGAATATCAACTTGACTTCAAGGATTTTGAAAAGTCAGACACCTTACGGATTGAGTTTACAGAAATAAATGAGGGTAATGCAAGTATGCTTTTAACCTACAAAAAAGATTCATATCATCTCATGCTTGATTTAGGAAGTAACACACCAAAATTTAGCTATAAACTTCCTTTCAAAGGTGTCTCACTAGAAGGATTCCCAAAACATTTAAATGCGGATACCTACTACAATATCATCAGAAATAAAGACGCACAGGAAGAGGAAAATCCAAAAATAATAGTGTCTAGTTTAATAACAGGAACTAATTAATTATAGATGAAAAACATTTGCTTCCTTGATTGTGGTCACTTCTTTTCCCATAGTACATCTGCAAAGTAACCTTCGGAATCCATAAAATTTTCCTTCACTTCAAAACCGCCCAAAGAGGCTAAATGACTAATTTCAGATAAACTGTACTTTTTGGATATTTCAGTGAAAATCGACTCAAAAGCCTCAAATACAACGTGTTGATTTAATGCACCAATGGTTACTACCTGGGACTTTTGAGAAACTAAATAGCTTCGACATTCTCCGCTAACAGGGTCATAAGTAGGCCAATGAACAAATGAATCTCGGTCAAAATCAGCATCCAATTCTCTATTTATTCTATCAAGCAAATTCATATTAAACTCACGAGTGACGCCTTGCTCATCGTGATAGGCGTTGAGAATGGTTTGAGGATTCTTTTTTAGGTCAAAACCAAGCAAAACCAGATCTCCCCTTTTAGTCCCCACTCGTAGATGGTCAATGATATTTTTGGCTTCATCTACTCCAAAATTCCCCAAATTCGCTCCCATAAACAGTATAAGATTAGGTCTGCCATCTTCCCAAACTTGTTTTTTCAGAGACTCTCTATACGTATCTTGAATAGAATTGACGGTCAGTTGAGGTAATTCCTTTGCAAGGGATTGTTCTAATTCTTCAAGAACTGACCCGGAAAAATCTACAGGGTAGTAGGTGAACTCAGCTTTTTTTTCGGTTAGGTATCTGAGCAAGATTTTAGTTTTCATGCCGTCACCAGCTCCCAGTTCTACCAAGTTGAATGGTTGATTTGACGCTAATATTTGCTCTAAAATTTGCTCGTGTTGAAGCTCAAGAATCTCATATTCCTTGCGTGTAAGATAGTATTCTGGCAATGCCATAATCTGCTGAAACAGCTTATCTCCCTTGGCATCATAGAAGTATTTGGAAGGTAAAGTTTTCGGAGCTGAATTTAGACCAAGCATGACATCTTGGGCAAAGGTTCCGAAATCCGTGTTTTTTGCGTTCATAAATTAAAGGGATTTGGCTAAGCGAATGCCCATAAATTGCCATCTGTATTTTGGATGAAAAAAGTTTCTATAAGTTGGCCTGGAATGTCCTTCAGAAGTTGCTACTGAAGCGCCACGTAACACCATTTGGTTTATCATAAATTTCCCATTGTACTCTCCTATTGCTCCTGGAGCCACCTTAAAGCCCGGATAAGGCAAATAAGCAGAATTTGTCCATTCCCATCGTTTCCCCCATTCAACTTGATTTTGGGCTACTTCCCACTCAAATTCCGTGGGCAGTCTCATGCCTCTCCAAGATGCATAAGCTGAGGCTTCATAGAAATTCACATGAGCGACAGGTGCGTCAAGATCAATTGGTTTTAATCCATTCAATGTGTAATAATACCAAGCTCCATCTTGAAGCTCCCAATACAAAGGCGCTTTTACTTGGAGTTCCTTACTCCATGCCCAGCCCTCGTCATGCCAATAGGTTGGGTTTTCATAACCACCAGCATTCATAAATTCCAAATACTCCTGATTTGTAACCAGCGCTGTAGAAATCGCAAAGTCATTGATGTAAACTTTATGCGGATTCAATTCATTATCGTAGCAAAAACCATTGTCTGTATAGCCAATTTCATAAACTCCAGCATCGACAGACACCCACTTTGACTTAGGTTCAGTGCGATACTCCCCAATATCCATCACGCTTGGATTCAGTGGGTTAAACCACAAACTGTATTTTAAATCTGTAATTAATAATTCCTGATGTTGCTGTTCGTGATTCAATCCTAGAGTAACCAGTTCATTTATCTCAGAATTATTTCCGTGAATCAACCTCAACATTGCCTCATCTACATAAGCACGGTAGGTTTTAACCTCTTCCACCGAGGGGCGAGACATAAGTCCACGTTGATTTCGTGCTGTTCTTGCACCAAGGGAATTGTAATAAGAATTAAAAAGAAAATTAAATTGGGGATGTTTCACCACATAGCTGAGGTCATTTGGCACCAAGATAAACTGTTCAAAAAACCAGCGTTGTGTGAGCTAAGTGCCATTTAGGAGGGCTAACCTCCTCAGAAGCCTGCAAGCTAAAATCCTCGGTGATCAAATTGCTACATAGATGAAGAGAGTGGTTTCTTACACGTTGGAAGGTTTCTGATAAATTCATATACGTCTGATAACTAAGCTTCAAGATAAAAGTTTATGAATACTATTCCTTGCCGATATGCACTAATGCATCTCCCGCATTGATGACAGGCATATTATTCATTCCTATAATGTGACCATTAGTTGGGGCTTTTACAGGGATTTTCACATGTCCATATGGATCCGAAATCCGTGCCAGTATTTGGCCTTTTTTGACGGACTCGCCTACTTTTACACTTGAGTTAAAAATTCCAGAAGCTTTCGCTCTTACCCAACTACTTTCTTTTAAGAAAACACTCTCCTGAGGGGCTGGCGCATCTGCGAGCATACCTAGGCTTGCCAACATACGCTTAGTACCATTCACCCCTTCTTCAATGCCATATTCATCCAATCTCATAGATTCCCCTCCCTCAAATACCAAAATATGTTTTCTGGCTTTAAAGGCCTCTTTTCTGAATGACTTCTCTATGTACTTTGAATTCACCACATAATGAGTTCCAAAAGCTCTAGCAAGTTCCACTGCCACTTTATCTTTATAATCTACTCTTACTTGGGGGAAATTGGTGAGCATTCTCCCACCCGTATGAAAATCTATTCCAAAATCTATCTGAGGTATGATTTCACTACTTAATATGTAAGCAATACTACCTGCTAAAGAGCCTTTTTTACTTCCAGGGAAGCTGCGATTTAGATCTCTTCCGTCTGGGAATGTCCTGCTATTTGACAGAAAACCATAAATATTAACCAGAGGAATAAAAATTAAGGTTCCTTTGATCAACTCGAGACCTTCATCTACTTCCTCAAGAAGCCTCTTAGCAGTTACTACACCATTAATTTCATCCCCATGAACTCCCCCGCTAATTAATACAACAGGACCGTCTTCTTTTGAAGAGCGGATAAATATAGGAAGATCAATTAGAGTATGGGTTGGAAGTTTAGCGATTGCAATTTCTATATTCATCGACTGGCCGGGTCTGATCCGTACACCATTTATGACCAATTCTTTCATTGATATGTTATTTGATTTTCAACACCCACGTCGAAAAATACTACTAGTACATTCTCCAGTAAGATTGCAAGTCTTAAAATTCAATTGGGTGATTACATTTCATATTCGAGTAAAATCTTATTTATTTCGCAAGTCAGTCTCCACATATGAATATACTAGAAAACATCTCCCTCAGGCCATATAATACCTTTGGAATTGATAAAACGGCTCGTTTTTTTGTTGCTGTAACTTCAATTGCACAGCTAAAGGAAGCATTAGCATGGGCTAAATCTCAGAATATCAAACCTTTGATTTTAGGAGGAGGAAGCAATATACTTCTTACAAAAAATCAGGATAGACTGATAATCAAAAATGAAATTGCGGGAGTAAAAGTAATTAAGGAAGAAGCTGAATTTTTTTTAATTGAAGCGGGCGCTGGTGTGAATTGGCATCAATTTGTGCTCACCGCAATCAAAAACAATTGGGCTGGAATAGAGAATTTATCCTTAATCCCAGGGACAGTTGGGGCTTCTCCAATGCAGAATATCGGCGCTTATGGAGTGGAAATAAAAGATGTATTTTCTAGCTTAAAGGCTCTGAACAGAGAAACATTGGAAATTGAAGAATTCAATGCTGCGCAGTGTCAATTTGGGTATAGAGAAAGTATTTTCAAACATGAATTAAAAGGAAAATATGTGATTTGCTCTGTCGTCTTTAAGTTAACAAAAGAGCCTATCTACCACACAAAATATGGCGCAATCCAAGAAACCTTGGAGGCAAATGGAATTAATGAGCTGAGTATTAAAGCAATCTCTGATGCAGTAATTCAAATCCGTCAATCTAAACTGCCTGACCCAAAAGAAATAGGAAATTCTGGTTCTTTCTTCAAGAACCCTACTATTTCCATTGAGCATTATGAGGGGCTTAAAAGCCTGCACCCTACCATCCCTGGCTATCTAAACGATGAGGGAATTAAAGTCCCTGCAGCTTGGCTGATCGAACAATGCGGGTGGAAGGGACAGCGGTTTGGCGAAATTGGTGTACACAGTAAACAACCACTAGTCCTTGTAAATTATGGTGAAGGAGATGGAAATGAAATCAAAAACCTTTCAGAAAAGATTCAGAAGTCAGTTTTCGAAAAGTTCAATATTAACATACATCCTGAAGTAAATTTTCTTTAAACCAGGTGGTCATTAACTTCAAGAGTCTTTTGATATTTATCTACTTGAACACCAAATTTCCTCAAGAAATCAACCCCTTCATCTGAACCTATACCTTTATATTCTGCATAAGAAAATAAATAAATAACTCTAGAGATTCCCATAGAAAAAATAATCCTAGAACACGCAAGGCAGGGTGACAAGGTGACAAAAAGCGTAGATCCTTCTACAGTGGTATTGTTTTTCACTGCATATAAAATTGCATTTTGTTCTGCATGAAGCGCTAATGAGCAGCTACCCTTACTATCCCGGGCGCAGCCACCTTCAGGAAATTCGACATCGCAATTATGAGTACCTGCAGGCGGTCCATTATACCCTATTGAAATGATACGTGTATCTTTTGTGAGCACTGCTCCTACATGCTTTTTAATACAATGAGAACGTTTAGCCAAATTGACTGCCAGCTCCATAAAAATATCATCAAAATCAGGTCTCTTCATGTCTTAAACTTTAGCTAAAATTAGCATTAGATCGTAAAGGCTTGCAAACATAATTGAATAATATGACTATCCGCAATGTTGCCAGTCACCTTTGCTTATCAGATTGGAAGGGCTATACTTCGGCTAAGCTATTTAAATGTGACCAAAGTGGCCACAATTCTTAAATTTAATGTTTGTGCCACCTTACTGGCAGAAAAGCGGATATACCTATTGAATAACAACTTCCTTTTATTCATTAATTAGTAATACCTAACTTTCTTTTCTCTTGCCCGTTTTTAAACAAAAAGCCCTTTCGATGAAGCGAATTCACTCAAGAAACTTATTTCTTATCACGATTTCCCTAGCTATTCTTAGCTCATGTAATGCTATTGAGATATTCAAGGAAAATACTGAAGTACCTGTGCGAAGGCCTTACAGATCATTCGTAATCATAAACCAGGAAGTAGGAATTCGAGGTTTTTCTTCTCAATTCATCGATGAACAAGTCCAGATACATCTCCAAGATGCACTGGAAGCCAAAGGTCTAGTATATGACAAAAATGAGCCTGAGTTAATTATTCGTTATACCTCAAATGAAGACCAGAGAAAACGAGACACCTATTCAAGTAATAATTACTATCCATACTGGGGTTCCAGAGTAATGGGACCATGGATTTATAATCCATACGACCCCTACTTCAACAATCGAAACAATAGTCAAACTACAAGCAACTATGAGTTAGTTCAGGTAATTGTAGATTTTATCGACCAGAAAGAAGATAAACTCCTCATGACATTGACTGGTGTAACCGAGGTGAGTAGCCCAAAAACGAAAAGTAAAAAAGTGCTAAAAACAACAGACAAGATTATAGATTATTTTCTATACGAACTAAAAGACGCGGAGTAAAGACCTAATCAATCACTCCAATTAATTTTAGGCGTTGATTTTTTTGTAAGTATAGCTTATTATAAATTTGCAGTGCGATTGCCCTAATTGCATCGCGTTTATACACAAAAATATAAATTCTTTTCGGCTCTTATTTGGCAAAATATTTGTAAAAGTACAATTAACTACTAATTTTGTACTAGCAATATTGTATTTCAGCCACGAATTTTTGCACTTAATGCTTACAATAGTCCTTATAGATGACGATCCGATCAGTACATTTGTTACTGAAAAACTCATTTCAAGAAATGTGAAAGAGCCATGTCAATTTTATAAGTATCAGAGTGCCCGAGTGGCACTAGAGGAAATCTATTCCATTAAAGCCAATTATCTTTTTTTAGATCTAAATATGCCAGAAATGACTGGCTGGGATTTCCTGGACTTATTTAATTCAGATAAAAACGAAGCTCAAATCTACATCTTGAGCAGTTCAGTAGATGAAAGAGATATTAATAAGGCTAGCAGGTATAGCGTTGTTAAAGATTATCTATCAAAACCATTGATTAAAAAATACATCAAATCAATTTTCAACTGACCCTCAATTGGGTCATTTTTTTTTGCTGTTTTTGCCAATGTGCATGGGACCTTCTAATAATTTCAACCAGATTATAGAGTTCCCTCATTTAGTGCTCGGTAGATTATTGAATTCATTGGAATGAAGATCATGTGAAATTGCAAACTAGCAAATAGAACTGGCCTGAAAAAAGTTTAAAAAAAAATATCCCAACTGTATGGTGCGAAATGATTTTTTACTTTAATTCGTGACGTTCAACTATTAAAAACCCCTATCTAAACTACTATGGAGGATTTTGACGACGATTTCGAAGATGATGACAACTTCAATGATGATGATGATTTCGGTAATGATTTCGAAGACGAATATGATCTAGACGAAGACAATGAGTTTGCCGATGATACCATCATAGACTTCGACGAAGAAGAAGATGATGAAGATTTCGATGATGATCAATTCGATTAACTTGATTATTTGGAGTTAAGAAATTATCTTCGGGCATCTTTAGAAATTCAAAAAATTGATCATGATACTATTAGACGTATTCACTTCTCCACTTGCTGGAGGGGCTCAAACTTTCCTAGTGATTGTATGTGTATTAATCGGTCTTGGAGCCGGAATCACTGCAATTGATACTAGAAGCACCTTCACTAAGAAGAAAAAGGCTGATCATTAATATCTTATAACTTATTTAAAGGAGGTTCGCACCTCCTTTTTTATGCCCAAAATCATGTCAAAAACTCAGAATTTCCAGAATCACGCTAAATATTACCCATTACATCACTTTATAATTATGCCCATGGGGCTTTTATTCCTGGGCTGGACGATATTCAGAATAGACTTCAATAGTCATCAATCTGCATCTGATAGCCTCTATTTTATTTTATTGGGCCTTATCATTTTTTTAATTTCCTACCTCCCACGAATCTATGCTATTAAAAACCAGAATCGAATTATTAGAATGGAAATGAGACAACGCTACTTCCAATTAACTGGTAAAGCATTTTATGAAAAGGAAAACAAACTATCTCCTAGCCAAATCATTGCATTGAGATTCGCAGGAGATGATGAACTATTAGCATTGATTGATAAAACTATACAGGAAAATACGACACCTAAAGAGATTAAGAAAAGTGTTAAAAATTGGCAGGCCGATCATCATCGGGTGTAATCCGAATGATTTAAAAGTTCACAGTAAATCCCTTGTCAAGTATATGCCTAAGGTTTTCTCTCGACTTTTTTCTATAATCTATTTGAGAAAAATCCAAATCAGGCAATGTGAGTACTAAATCGAATTTCTTCGCTCCAGGATCTGTCCCGGATGTGATCAAAGCTATTTTTTTATTCCTGTGACGGGCTAGTTTCATTAATTCATAGCATGCCTTACCTTCAGCAGATTGATCATCATATCTTCCCTCACCTGTAATAATTCTATCTGCCCAATTTACTTTAGATTCCAAATCTACTTTTTCAAAAAAATAATCTGATCCAAACTTAACCTCTGTTTCGAAAAAAACAGATAACCCTAAGGCAATGCCCCCAGCTGCACCAAAACCTGACTTATCTTCAAAAACTTTTTTTTGTTTGGTGAAAAGGTGGCTAACTACGGATTCACAGATTAATTCATAGGATTCAATTTGCTCAGGTAGAAGTCCCTTTTGCGGGCCAAAAACAGGAACAGCCCCCCTTTGTCCAAAAAAGGTATTCTTCACATCGCAAAGACAAGTGAATTTAACTTTTGGAATCCTGGTGGATTTCTGGATATGATTGATTTTAGATAAAAATTGAGGTGAATACTTAGTTAATTCTCTCCCATTTTTATCCAAAAATCCAATTCCCAATTCAGACAATATCCCAATTCCAAGATCAATAGTGGCGCTACCTCCCAAACCTAATATGATCTCTTCAGCTCCAAGATTAATGGCATCACGTACTAGTAGCCCCGTACCATAGCTTGAAGATACATATGGATCCAATTCCTCACTCTGCAAAGAAGCAACTCCTGAAGCCATTGAAACGTCTATATAGGCCTTTTTTAACGAGTCATCCCATCCATACGAACAAGGAATAGGTCTACCAAAAGCATCCAGAGACCATATCGTCTTTTTCTCTAACTGAAGTATTTCTGTAAGTAATTCGCAAGTACCGTCACCTCCATCTGCAATAGGAAGTAACGTAGTCGAGATATTAGGATATTCACTCTCAATATATTCTCTTATAACTTCTCCAGCTTCGCGGGCAGTCATAGTGCCTTTAAATGCATTTGGAGAAATTAAGACATTCATATATTACGCTTTTTTCATTCTGAGAAAATAATCCTTCATTGCAATCCTTACTTTGGGAGCAAGGTAAATTGTCGAAATCATCGTTGGTACGGCCATAATTGCATACATACCATCTACCAAACTGATTACCACATCGAGCGATGCTACTGCACCAGCCACTATAGTAATCAAATAGAAGTAATTGTAATAATCTGCTCTTTTTGCTCCAAATAGATAACCAAAGCATTTGTGACCATAATAAGAATAGGTAAACATGGTAGATAAAGCAAAAACTAACACTGCAATCATGAGGAGGTATCTACCATAATAAGGAAGTGCCAAGTCAAATGCTGCCAATGTTAAACGCACCCCATCTTTCTCTGTTGATTCCCAAACTCCTGTCAGCATAATCACCAAAGCAGTAAGTGTACATACTACAATTGTGTCAATAAATGGCCCGAGCATGGCAATCAAACCTTCTCGAATAGGCTCGTTATTTTTGGAAGCACCATGAACCATAGGAGCTGTTCCTATACCGGCTTCATTTGAAAAAGCTGCCCTACGGGCTCCAATAATAATTACAGCTCCAACTGCACCTCCGGCGATCGCTTCTCCAGTAAATGCATCAGTAACAATTTTCAACAACATTTCAGGCACATCACCAATGTATTTGAATACAATAATAATCACTGTGACAAAATAAAGTCCAACCATAAAAGGCACCATCTTAGAAGCTACTCCAGCAATTCTTTTGATACCTCCTAGAATTACAATAGCAACTAATACCATCATCGTAATTCCTATGATCCAACGCGTTTTATCCCCTTCATCTAAGCCGGCAGGCTCTAAAATGACTGTTCGAAGTACTGCTGTTAATTGATTAGCTTGGAAAATAGCGAGCAAACCCAAGACTCCAGCTGTACAAAAAATAATAGAAAGGAATTTCCACTTTTTACCCATCCCCTCTTCAATTACATACATGGGACCACCTTGGAGTTGCCCTTCGGAATCTTTCCCCCGGTACATGATTGCAAGGCTACAGGTGTAAAATTTGGTTGCCATACCTACAAATGCGGAAACCCACATCCAAAAAATTGCACCTGGACCGCCCATATTGATTGCAATAGCAACACCACTGATATTCCCCAATCCTACCGTTGCAGCAATTGCTGACGATAATGCCTGAAATGAGGATATCTGTCCAGGCATTAAACTATCATCATATTTTCCTCTCAGCAAACTTATGGCATGTCCAATCTTCCGAAAAGGCACAAATCCTGAATGCACCAGAAGAATAAGTCCACCTCCCATTAAAATAACAAGCATTGGTGTACCCCAAATCCAGTCAGCAAAGGATATAATATAATCGCCCATAAAAATATTCTAGTTAAAGCAATCTAATTGATTGTGTGATTTTAAAATTAAGGTCCATATTAGGTTCATTTTAATGAAAATCAAAGAATATAGAAAGCTTAGCAAACAAAAACCCGACAGAAGCCGGGTTTCAAAATTCGCTTGTAATGATTACCAATCGACTTTTGGAGAACGATAGAAATCTATCCCATTGATATCCCAACGTTTACCTTGCATTGCAATTCTTTTTTTGAAATCATCCCAATTTCTCCGTTCAGTACTTGACCAAGACACTTCAGCCAAAGCTGCCAATCTAGGAAATGCCATGTATTCGATATCCGCACGGTTAGTAATCGTTTCGGTCCATAGTGGAGCTTCTACTCCAAGAATGTCAGACTTATTTATCCCATCTGCATAGGTAGCCGGATCCCAATTATAGGAATCATCAAGCTCTATATATGCTGCCCAGTGAAGACCAATTCTTGAAGTGGAATCGTACTGCATATCTAAATAAGCCCGCTTTGCTGGTGACATCAGGATTTGATTTCCTTGTTCTTTGGCCAACATGGCATTTTCCTCCAACGCCCAAAATTGAGCCACTGAACCAGGAGCTAGTTTAGCTGTGGCTATTTCATCCCACCCTATGCTGGTCTTACCATATTTGGTAACAATCTCCTGAACTCGCTCTACGAAATAGATGTAATCATCTTTTTCAGTCACATGCGATTCATCACCACCAATGTGAATGTAGGGTCCAGGTGTAAGTTCCACAAGTTCTTTAATCACATCTTCTACAAAGGTATAAGTAACCTCTTTATTGGTCGCAAATGTACTGAAGCCCACTTCAATGCCCGTATAAAGCTCTGCTGGTTGAGGGTTCTTATCAAGGATATCAAAGTCAATTTGCCCTTCCTTCAGGGTAGCAAAATCTCCATCTGGTAAATTCACTCCTGGGTTTAATTCCGCATAAGATGCCAATGCAGCATTTGTATGGCCTGGCATATCAATTTCAGGTACAACAGTAATAAATCGATCTGCTGCGTATTTTACAATCTCTTTGTAATCCTCTTGAGAGTAAAAACCTCCCTCGGTACCGCCAACTTCAGTTTTGCCTCCAATTTCAGTCAATTTCGGCCAAGATTTAATTTCTACTCTCCATCCTTGATCATCTGAAAGATGCAAATGCAGGTAATTCAATTTCAAACTTCCCATGTGGTCGATGTAATGCTTTACGTCTTCCAAACTTATAAAGTGTCTGGCTACATCTAGCATTGAACCCCTGTAAGAAAATTCAGGCTGATCTTCAATCTTACCATTCCCTATCGTCCAATCTATATCTACTACAGAAGTATTTTCAATTTCAACAGGTAACGCCTTAATTAATGTTTGCATGCCATAATAAAGGCCAGCTGCAGAGGTTGATGAAATCTTCACATGTTCATCCGAGATTTCAATCGTATATTTCTCAGAAGCCGCTCCAGAAGTCAACTCTAAAATCAAATCACCATTATCAGCTGAAACCGGAAGCTCAAAACCAGTTGCAGGACGTAATCTATCAGCCAAATAACCTCCAACTCTCGCTAAATCTTCGCCACTGCCAATCAATTGAATCGAGGAATTCGAAGTGATTTTCAAAACCACCTGATGATGGAGCTATTGAAGTTGGAATAGGAATGATGCCAGTTTCATCCAGTTTTACAGCTATTGGTGATTGGCAGGAACTGATAGAAAATGCTGCAAGTACAGCAAATGTCCAAATAGAGTATTTCATAAAGTTAAGATTTGGGTAAACTTAATTTATTTTTTTTAATAAGCTTACAGTAGCTAATTGAAATTATAATAAAACGGAATAATTGCAGTTCATTAAAAGTTGAACTCCAGTATTACCAGCAGTATTTTTATAAATGGGTTCGGTGATATGCTCAGTTTTTGATGATTTCAAATTTCGCTTAGTCAGATCAATTATTCATTTTAGAAAGTAATTACTGAAAAATTTCAAAAACCCTCTTTAACATAACTAGTAAACTAATGAAAAATAATAGCTCAGGTTCTGGGAGCTCTGGAGAAAATTCCTTAAGGGTGCTGCCTTGACTGCTGCCGGATTTTACATTGTCCCAAGAAATGTCCTAGGTGGACACAGGTTTTATTGCTCCAAGTGACAAACTTCGAGTAGCAAGTATTGGAGTTGGTGGCATGGGTGGTGGAGATGTCCGCGGAATTACCCGAACTGAAAAGGCTGATTTTATTGCCCTTTGTGATGTGGATGACTCTAGAGCAAAAGGTAGCAGGGAACTACATCCTAAAGCAAAATACTACAAAGACTTCAGAGAGATGCTGGAGAAGGAACAGAATAATATTGACGCAGTCACAGTTTCTACTCCTGATCACACCCACGCTGTAGCGGCTATGGCAGCCATGAAGATGGGAAAACATGTCTATGTACAAAAACCCCTTGCTCACGATATCTACGAGGCTAGAATGCTTACACAGGCTGCTGAAAAATACAAGGTCGTCACTCAAATGGGAAACCAGTTCTCAGGAGATGGGGTTCGTAAAATGGTTGAATGGTATGAAGCTGGACTAATAGGTGAAGCGACTAAGGTTTACTCTTGGACAAATAGACCTGTTTGGCCACAAGGTATCCAATGGCCAAAAGAGCCAGTAACTCCTCCATCCGATTTGGATTGGGATCTTTGGCTAGGAACTGCTCCTTATAAAGATTATGTAGGAAACTTGGTGCCGTTTAATTGGAGAGGTTGGTGGGATTATGGAACTGGTGCTCTTGGTGATATGGCTTGCCATATAATGGAACCACCTTTCCGTGTTCTTGGATTGGGCTATCCGAAATCAGCTGAATGCTCAGTTGGATCTGTGTATGTTGGAGAATTCCAGAGAGGATATTTTCCTGATAGCTGCCCTCCCATCTTCTCACATTACTTTGAGATTTGACAGACCAGGCAAGGAAGATCTTGAATTCCACTGGATGGATGGTGGTATTCAGCCAAACAGACCTGAAGAATTAGCTCCTAATGAACAAATGGGTGATGGTGGAAATGGAGTAATCATAGAAGGTACAAAAGGAAAAATGATGTGCTCTACCTATGGAATCAATCCACAACTTCTTCCAACTTCCAAGACAAAAGATATAAATGTACCAGAGACACTTTATAGAGTGCCGGGTGGAGATAATGGTCACTACAATAACTGGGTTGAAGCTTGTATTGCTGGACATGGATCAAAAGAGTATAAGAACCTGAGTTCGCCATTTTCAATTGCAGGACCATTGACAGAATCAGTTTTGATGGGTAATCTTGCAATTAGAAGCTATGACTACAGAACTCCTACTCCTGGAAAGCCTGATCAATACGATTACCCTGGAAGAGGTATCAAACTTGTATGGGATGGACCAAATATGAAGGTCACTAATTTCGAGCCTGCCAATCAATTTGTAAAGAGAGATTACAGAGGAGACTTTTCTCTATAAATCGAAAAGGGCTTTGAAAATTGATTTCAAAGCCCTTTTTTAAAAACTATCAATACTGCTAATATTTTTCCTATCAAACTGAGACTGAAAACTGAAACTGAAAACTGACACTGGCAACTCCCTACCGTTCAACCTCCAGCTCCACCCTTCTATTCTTAGACCTACCCGATTCAGTCGCATTTGAGGCAGTCGGTCTCGTTCCTCCCCAGCCTGAAATCCTCAAACTTTCAAAAGGCACTCCTTGCTCTATCAAAAAATCTCGTACACTTCCTGCTCTGTCCAGTGAAAGTGCCTTATTCAGTCCCGGATCTCCAGCACTATCTGTATGTCCATGAATTCTGAGTTTCATTGCAGGGTTTTCCAATAGGAACCCTGCTAGTTCAGTCAAAGAGGCTTTGGTGTCGCTTCCTTCCAATTCTGCTGTTCCTCGTTTAAAACTTACTTTGTCAAGTAAAAGCATGCTTCCTGACTCAGCTTTAGTCATTAGTACCACTGTCGGTTCTGCAGTTTTGATTTCACTGACTAAAACTGACTTAGGAAAATATCCTTCAGCACTGATCTTCACTTCTTTTTGCTGTGTTACTTTCAAATCTGATAATTTAAGAGAATCAGAAGCATTCTTTGAAATTGTTGTTTCGCCTACTTTCCAACTGATAGAAAAAGGAACTAGAGTTTTATTTTTAGCATCTACCACAAACCAAGAAATCGGCATTTCTATCTGCTCAACTTCCTGTTCCGTCACTTTTACTTCTGGAAAACCTACAGCTGAGGAAGGGTAAATTGGAACAATTGACACAGTTTTAGATTTAACTGGATTTTCAATTGGTGCTGAAGGTTCAGGAACAGCTGCGACAAATTCATCTGGAATCTCAAGTGGAATAATTGTCTCGAAAGTCAATAAATCTGCGAATCCATCACTATTCTGAGTACTTGTCCAAATCACCTCTTTCTCAGTTATGAAGGTGACAGAAACTTCTGATCCAGGAGAGCTTACTTGCTCCCATAGAACAGGCTGGCTCCAGTTGTTCCATCCTTCCCCCAACCTTTTGGCTATAAATATATCTTTGCCCTCTGCACCTTCGTGCATGTTGGAGGAGAAATACAATTCACCTGATTTATTGTCGTAATAAGGACTCATTTCCTGTCCAATCGTATTTACTGCAGACCCTATATTTACTGGCTTAGACCACTCTATAGGACTAATTTTTTCACTCACATAGATATCCTCATTCCCTTTTGAGTCTTTTGCTTTTCCAGAAAGAAAAATCACTTTCCCACCAGACCCTACTCTACCAGTGACTTGACCGGTTAGACCAGCTAGCCCCTCCATAGATACCTGACGGAGGAAATTCCAATCTTTTCCAAATTTCGAATATTGATAAATCCCGAATCGTTCTCCGCCTGTATGATAAACCAGAAGCGTAAGAAAATCTTCTAAACCCAAAGAAAAATCATAGCCATCAGTGCTTAAATCAGCTCGGTGAACAGCCTCTTGCCATTCGCCAGATTCTGATTTTTTGGTCATCCAGATATCTCCCGGATCGGTGATTCCGCCGATATTATCAGGGTGAAAAGCTCGGGTAAAAAGTAAGGTATTATCTCCAATCCAAACAGGATTCATATCATCCTGCGGACTATTAGCGCCAGAAAGTGAAATGACTTGCTGAGCTTGAAGATTAAATGAAAAGCAAAAAGCAAGTAGCATTGCGCCACTTGCTTTTTGAAATACGTTATTGAATTTTCTCATAATTTATTGATCCAGCACAATGGCAAATACCAAAGGTGCTACGATCGTTGCATCAGACTCGATAATGAACTTCGGAGTATCGATACCAAGTTTGCCCCATGTGATTTTTTCATTTGGCACAGCACCAGAATACGAACCATAAGAAGTGGTCGAATCAGAAATCTGGCAGAAATAACCCCACAGAGGCACATTTTCCCGTTGAAGATCCTGATGCAACATCGGCACCACACATATAGGGAAGTCTCCTGCAATTCCCCCGCCAATTTGGAAAAATCCGATAGTACTTTCGTCAGTAGCTGTATTTGTATACCATTCTGCGAGGTACATCATGTATTCAATTCCAGTACGAACTGTATGCACATTCTTCACATCACCAGAGATCACATGTCCTGCAAACATATTTCCCAAAGTGGAATCTTCCCACCCCGGAACAATAATTGGAATGTTCTTTTTGGCTGCTTCAAGTAACCAACTGTCTTTTGGATCGATTTGATACGAGTCTTCAAGCTTGCCTGAAAGTAAGATCTTGTAGAAAAATTCATGTGGAAAATAGGCTTCTCCCGCTTGATCTGCTTTCACCCACTCTTCCAAAATCACATCTTCAATTCTCCGCATAGCTTCCATTTCCGGAATACAAGTATCAGTGACACGATTCATATGCCTTTCTACCAAATCCTGCTCCTGAGCTGGAGTAAGCTCACGGTAATTTGGAATTCGCTCATAATAATCATGAGCTACCAAATTGAAAACATCCTCTTCCAAGTTTGCACCTGTACAGGTAATGATTTGGATTTTGTCCTGACGGATCATCTCAGCAAGGGAAATACCCAGCTCAGCGGTAGACATAGCACCTGCTAAAGTTACCATCATCTTACCACCATTGTCTAAATGGCTTTTATAACCTTCAGCCGCATCGATTAAGGCAGCTGCATTGAAGTGTCTATAATTGTGCTTTAAAAATTCAGTGATTTTCATTCTATAAATTTTCGTTGGAAGATCAAAATTACCCAATTTTTCCCCACAAAAAAACCCAGCCAAAGCCGGGTTTTAATAATTAGGGAAATGTATGTCAGCTTATTTTGCTGAATCTGCAGGAGCTGCAGTATAATCTTTATTTAAACCTTCAATAACAGACTCAGTGATATCCAAAGCATCATTACCATACCATACCGCACCACCTCTGGTGTAGCTTAGAATCATGGTAAGCTCATTTGTTTCAGCGTACTTTTTAAGGTAATTCTGAACCCTATCATAAACTTCACTATAAAGGGCTGCTTCGTCAGCAGATAATTCCTGCATCAAATTATCACGGTAAGTCATTAGATTTTGCTCTTTTTTAGCCAACTCTTCCTGCTTTGCTCGCTGTTGGTTTACAGTCATGTTACCGCCAGTTTGTTGGAATGTTTGAACTTCTTGCTGAAAACCTGTAGCTCTACCTTGAAGATCGCCTTCAAATTTCTTTCCTTTTTCAGTTAGCTCTTCTGATTTAGTTTTGAAGTAATCATATTTATTGATCACACTATCTGTATAAACAAAAGCAACCTTAAGATCGCCTTGTTTTACTTCAGTTGAAGTGGTTCCTTCAGACGGAGTAGAAGTTCCTGCAGTTTCGCAGCCGTATAAAAGCACTGTAGCTAGGCTCAATGCACCGATTAAATTTAGTCCTCTTTTCACTTTGTTGATGTTATTGATTACAAGGGCGCAAATATAAAGAAAGTATTGATTTTACAAGAATTGTGAGTTGATCTATGGATAAAATAAAGATTTGCTGACTAAAAAAAGATATCCTGAGCTAGCCTATAAACTTGAGTATGTGCATCTACTATTTGGGATACTTTCGATGAATATCCGCCTCCCATGCAACACATAATTGGCGAATCGAGTGATTTAGCAAGATTTAGAACCATAGCATCCCTCCTTTTTACTCCATCTAACGTCATAGACAACCTACCCAATTTATCGGTGGCCAATACATCTACTCCCGATTGATAAATAATAAAGTCAGGTGTAAAATTCTTCAGAATAACTTCAAGTTGAAATTCAAGAATCTTTAGGTATTCCTCATCTTTTGTCCCATCCGGAATAGCACAATCCAAGTCAGAAACTTCCTTTCGCATTGGATAATTCTTTTCTCCATGCATGCTGAAAGTAAAAACGTCTGGGTTTTCAGCAAATAAACTTGCTGTGCCATTTCCTTGGTGGACATCAAGATCAACAACTAGGACATTTTTAGATAATTGATTATCAATCAAATAATTAGCCGTGACTCCAATATCATTTAGCAAACAAAAACCTTCGCCGCGATTTGCATAGGCATGGTGAGTCCCGCCAGCAATATTCATAGCTATGCCGTATTTCAATGCAAATTCAGCAGCTTGGACAGATCCATTTAATATGGTAATTTCTCTATCCACCAGTTCTTTTGACAGAGGAAAACCTGTGGCTCTAACTTCAGATTTTGTTAAGGTCAGGTTTTTAAGTTTGTTCCAATATTCTTCGGTGTGGGTATTCAAAATCCATTTTTCCTCAATGGGTTTTGGTTCAAAAAAATTCTCCTCCTTTACTACACCTTCGTGGAGCAATTGTCCGGGAAGCAACTCATATTTCTCCATTGGAAACCTATGGCCCTCAGGCAAAGGATGCTTGTAAATAGGTGAAAATGCAATTTTTAGCATAAAAAAACGCTTGGGTTTAGCAAGCGTAGTAACTTAATTCTGTTTGAAATGGATCAATCTTCGATGTCTTCTTCTTCAGATTGAAATGCATACATAGTGTCGTCTAATTCCAGGGTATCATCATTGAACTCTCTGATAAAGTTAGAAATCACTTTCTCATCGATATGGTCAATATTCAAAGCTGCGTCTAGGCCAATTCCAAAATCGTGATGCGTATCTATATCCACGAATTCCTGAACTTTCACACTTTCTTCCTCCTCTATTTCCATGATGATCTCTGTGATAAACCAACCAATCTCTTCCTCTTCACTGGTCAATGGTTTTAAATTCCCATTTTCATCTTCTTCATAGGATATTCCTTTGAAATTCGGGAATTTCTGAGCGGCTTTATGTTCTGCCAATTCATATACCTCACTTGAGTGGTGCAACCTGAGCGTATACAAGGCAGCATCATAAATCACTTCTTTGCCTTGATACATTCCTATGAAATAGAAATTTACAAATTCATCAGTATTTTCTTCGTCGGGAATAATTTTAAACGTTTTATCGAGCTTCCCCAGCTCTTCCTTCAACGCAGCTATGCGAGTCGGTTCAAAACCTGGATTTGATATTGACATTGGGCAAATATTTAAAGAATATAAAATAGTAAGTGATTAGAAATTCAATAGTAATAAATGAAATAGTAATATAATACCAAAATCTAATTGAATTTCACCAATTGATCAAAGGCTTAACCCAAATTGAGTATTTTAAGCGATTACATTATTGAAAACGAGGTGTTTTTATTTTTGAACCTCAGCAATTAGGAGAAATTTTATCAAATTCCACTCTTTTTATCAATACGCACTCTTCTAACAAAAGAAAGGATAAAAGAGTTAACCTTGAAGAGATTATTTTCTATTTGATTAAAAATCTCCCTTAAACATAAATATTAATCACTGTTAATCAAATATTTACACTAAGCAGGTTTAATCTGTAGCATTCAAATTATTCCCAAAAAGCGAATTGATGATACTTAAGACAATGGCAAATAAAATTGCCCACCAAAAGCCATCAACTTGAAAGCCTGGAATAATTCGATCTGCAAGCATGATCATCAAGGCATTGATCACCAATAAAAACAAGCCTAGAGTCACTAGGGTAATAGGAAAAGTCAAAATGATCAATAGAGGTTTAATCGTGATATTGATTAAAATTATGACTGCAGCTAAAATGAATCCAGTTATAAAGGTGTCAATGTGAATACCTGATAAGAAGTATTCTGCAATCAAAACTGAAATACCTCCCAAAAGGATTTTAACTAAAAAATTCAAAGGTTTATTTGTGCTTTCCATAAGACTAAAAATACTGATTTACATGAATAATTGGTAAAACCTGACAAATATCATCTGCCAAAATGGAATGGAACCTGATCATAATTCGTTCATTGGAATACGATACACTATATTTGTAGCTTTAACATAAAACCTAGACTGAGTGATAATCATCATTTTCTTCCTTCTGCATTGGTATTTCTCTTTGTTTTGCCAAAGCTTCTTTCTACACAGATACGCTGCCCATCAGATGTTCTATATGAACAAGTATTGGGAGAAATTCTTCTATTTCTTTACTTGGATGTGGCAAGGCAGTTCTTACCTATCACCAAGAGCTTATGCTATCCTTCACAGAATGCATCATGCCTATAGCGATACACCTAAGGATCCGCATAGCCCACATCACACCGAAAATTTATTCACTATGATGTGGAAGACTAAAAATATTTATAACGAATATTTTTCATTCCGCCTGAAGCCAGAAGAGCGATTTTCAAAGGATATTCCTGATTGGAATAGGTTTGATAAATTTGCAGATACGATGCTGGTAAGAGTTGGCTGGGGCTTATTATATGTCTCCATCTACGTTCTTTGTATCTCAGTTTTCGATTTGCCGGGAACGCACTGGTGGATGTATTTTCTGCTACCAATACATTTTTTAATGGGCCCAGTGCATGGAGCCATTGTCAATTGGAGTGGGCATAAGTATGGGTATTCAAATTTTGATAATAATGACCATTCAAAAAACAGTCTATTATTAGACGTGCTGATGCTTGGGGAATTATTCCAAAACAATCACCATAAGCTTCCTAACCGTCCAAATTTTGCCGTGAAATGGTACGAGTTCGATCCTACTTACCCTATTGTCAAACTACTCCACCTAACACGAATAATTAAATTAAGATCTGCATAAATTGATGTCCACAAATGAGGCCATTTTTATGTGAAATGTTTAGATCAATATGCAAACTCCAAATCTAGTTGCATAAAAAAAATTAAAAGTAAAGGTGGTTTTTTTTGCAATTGTGAAACTAAACGAATAATTTTCTTTCAATTAAAACTTAACGCCTTATTTATGAAACCATTAACAAGAGCCGAAGAGGAGATCATGCAGATCCTCTGGCAAATCGAAAGAGGATTCGTCAAAGACATCCTCGATCCAATGACTGAACCTAAGCCTGCATATAACACTGTTTCAACCATTGTGAGGATATTAGAACGCAAAGGTTTTGTTAGTCACAAGTCTTACGGTAAAAGTCACGAATACTTTCCTATAGTATCAAAAGATGAGTATCGTTCTTTCATTATTAAAAAGATGTTGGATGGCTACTTCGAAAATTCTTTTGGAAAGCTTACTGATTTCTTCAAAAATGACGAAACGTTGAACACTAAGTCTTATCAATAAATTTTATTGATAGCAATGAAAAAAACCTGTATTGCTACCAGGCTTTTTTTGTGCTTAAAATTTTCAGTTTATCACTTTAAGCAATTCTTCAATTGCCTTTTCCAATTGTTGATCCACTCCTTGATCAATTTTTCCAGGCATATTTTTCACTATAAACTGCGGCCTAGTTTCGTTGTTTTCCAACCACTCTCCTGCTTTATTTTTGGCAGAAATAGGTACTGCTCCCCACCGGGATCCATCCGGTAATCCTTCCCATCCGGCAAATGAACAAGTACCCGGTGTAGGCATTCCGACTGTTTTACCAATATTCAAATCAGTATATCCACAAGCAAAACAATGACCGTCCGAATAATTGGCTTCATTGAACATAGCAAGTGTTGGCTTAGTCCAACGAGCAGTCGGCTCATACCCTACCGCCCTAGCTTCGGTAGCATAGGTTAAAAACTTTTCACCAGTAAAGAACATAGCCAAATCTGCTACCAAATCTCCGCCACCGTTAAATCTGGTATCTACTACTACTGCTTCTCTATCGTGATACTTTCCCATCATTTCTTCATACACATTTCTATACGGGCCATCACTCATCCCTGGAATATGTACATACCCAAGCTTGCCTCCAGATAAGCTATCCACCTCTGCTTGATTCATTTTGACCCAACGCTTATACAGCAACTGATTTTCTGCTCTAAGAGAGATTGGTTTGATGGTGAATTGTGTTCTTGCATTAGTGGTGGTAGGATTGAGAAGTTCAATCAATGTAAAAGTGTCAGCTTTTCGATTTAAATGCTTAGCAAGGTCAGTTTCCTCAGTTAACGCAATCCCATCGATTTTCTCGATGATCATCCCTTTTTTGATATCCAAATCGGCTTTATCCAAAGGTCCTCCAGCAATTACCTCTGTGATTTTGATGCCATTTCCATCGAAACCATAGTCCCAAAAGACACCTAAAGATGCTGTGGCATCAGCCATATCTATGGAGCGAGAATATCTAGAGCCGGCATGTGATACATTTAACTCACCAATCATCTCGGAAATCATTTCGGAAAATTCGTAGCTGTTACCAATCGAAGGAAGATATTTTTTATAATTAACTTTTGCTGCGTCCCAATCTACTCCATGCATGTCTGGCGTATAGAATATCCCTTTGGTACGCAACCACACGTGCTCAAACATATAGGCCATTTCTGCTTCCTTGTCATAGGTCATCTCCCCAGATATCTTAATAGCCTCTTTCTTCATTCCCTCTGGATTGATCTTGGAAATCGTTCCATTACTAAGTAGGTATAAGTTTTTCTGCTCCTTATCCCAAATTAAGCTAGCAGAATTGGCATCAAGACTAATCTCCTGCTTTGTTTCTTTTGTCCTGAAATTGGTACTCCATAGGTTCATTCCTTTCTCGAATGCTGCCAAATAATACAGTTTTTCTCCATCCTTTGACAAGACAGCGTCTCCCAAAGAAGAAGAATGTATGGTCAATTTAGCTTTGCGTTCCTCGATCCCATCCCAATCAAACTTCAGGTCCTCAACCTTCTTTTCTTTTTCCTTCTCGTCCTTAGCTTTATCGTCCTTTTCCTCTTTCTTATTCACCTTTTCAATTTCCTTCATCAAGTCAAAATCCTCCTTGGACATGCTGAATTTATCCCAGGCAGCCTCATCGAAAAATAATGTGTAAACATCATTTTGGCTTTGCCCACTTGTAGCATAGCTTTTCAATCCGTCTCTGTTGGAGAACCAAAGCATTTGCTTGCCCTCGTTCACCCACATTGCATTGTCATCACCGTAACCACTATTCGTTAGATTTCTCTTTTTTTGCTTTCCAGTTGCATCCAGTAATACAACTTCGGAGTTTGCCATCGTAGGTCTATACGTAGCCAAAAGCCATTTACTATCAGGCGCCCAAGTAAAGTATTGATCACCATCCCGCATATGAAATAGTTCATCAGGAGTCATCAATGTCACACTAGTATTCGTAGCCAAATCAAGAACTTTCAAAGTCCTTCTTCCTTCCACATAAGCCAATTTTTTACCATCAGGCGAATACTTAGGTAGATATGCATCAGACTCCACACTCACCAGAGGCTTTTCCTCAAGCAATGTAGAGGCAAAAAAGAATGGCTCCTCTGCTCTTACTTTTGAAGATTGGTAAATTTGCCATTTGCCATTTCTTTCACTGGCATAAACCAGGGATTTACCATCAGGAGCAAATTCCACGAATCTCTCTTGCTCAGGGGTATTAGTGATTCTCTTCGTCAAAGAACCATCTACAGAAGTCACAAAAACCTCTCCTCTGGCTACAAAAGCTATTTCTTTCCCATCAGGCGAAATAGACATTTCGCGGACTCCACCATTGATTGAGATATAATTATCAGAATTAGAAATCGCCTGAGTCTGGATAGATACTGCGACTTTCTTTGGAGATTCACCTTTGCGCAGCGTATAAAGTTCGCCATCGTATCCAAAACTCATCAATCCATCATCTGAAATACTTAGAAAGCGAACAGGAAAATCCGCAAGAGAAGTTAAGGCTTCAGTTTGAGTTGGATTGGAAGCATTCATGGAAAAAACATTGAAGCTCCCATTTGTTTCACTCAAGTAATAAATCTCTGATTCGTCAGGAGAGAAAACTGGATTTCTGTCTTCTCCATAGAAAGTGGTAAGCATCTCATGCGTATTATTTCCGGCATGCATTACCAACCATATATCCCGTGCAATTCCGGATTGATGATGCTTTCTCCCATTCATTTTCGCCTCCTTTTTTATCGTGATAAAGCATTTTGCTCCCATCCTTACTTACAGTTACATATTCGGCAGGAATAGTAAAAACCTGATCCACCCACTCTACCACCCTTTTTGGGGACAGAATATAACTCAGGCTGGGATCCAGTGGGATATTGCCTGTGTTCTGCGATATCCATTCGTTGACTTCCAAAAATAACCGATTTGATCATCCGCTGAGAATTCAAAAGGTTGTTCATCATTGGAGTGAAAAGTAAGTCTGGTGGCTGGACCACCTTCGGGGCTCATCGCAAATATGTCAAAGTTACCATAGCGATCCGAAGCGAAAGCCAAGGTTTTCCCATCTCCTACTCCATACAGCTTGGTAATCATGGGCCTCATGAAAAGTAATCTGTCGAGCTGCCCCGCCAGCGCTAGGAACTATGTACAAGTCACCTTTGAACGTAAACACAATCTGGCTACCATCAGGAGAAATAGCCGGATATCTCATCCATTGGGGTGAATTCTGGAGCCAAAGTGCAGTGGCCAAATAAGCAACTCAAAAGAATTGCAAAAATCTTAAGTCTAGTAAGTCATACGGTTCCGTGGATTTGGCTATTAAAGTAATCAAAATCACAAATTTTATTAGAGGACATTTTTTCGTATCGGAACTTTTCACGGCCCTAGCCATTAAAATACTTCAAAGGATTACAGGTTTGCTTCATTCCTTAGGCTGACAAGACTATATTTGCACCTCGAAAAATCAACTCATTAGATGAATTCATTCATAGAAGAATTACGCTGGAGAGGCATGCTCCAGGCCCTACATGACTCCCGATATTGAAGAACACCTTACTAAAGGAATGACTTCTGCCTATCTAGGATTTGATCCGACCGCAGATTCTCTACATATAGGTCACCTGGTCGGAGTGATGACCCTACTACACTTCCAGCGAGCTGGTCACAAGCCATTTGCTTTAGTTGGCGGTGCAACTGGGATGATTGGTGATCCTTCTTTCAAGTCGGCAGAACGTAATCTTTTAGACAAAGCCACTCTGGATCACAATATCTCTTGTATTCAGGATCAATTAGCCAAATTTCTTGATTTTGCTGGTACTACTTCAAATAAAGCCGAGCTGGTCAATAACTACGATTGGATGTCCAAATTTAGCTTTTTGGACTTTATCAGGGATATCGGCAAGCACATCACAGTGAACTACATGATGTCCAAAGACTCTGTTAAAAGACGTCTGGAAGATGGAAATGGACTTTCTTTTACCGAATTCACCTATCAGCTGATTCAGGGATACGATTTTTATCATTTGTGGAAAAATGAAAATTGCTCTATTCAGCTGGGTGGTTCTGACCAATGGGGAAATATCGTAACAGGTACGGAATTGATCAGAAGAATGGGCGGAGGATCTGCCTATGCACTGACTGTTCCTTTGATCACCAAAGCTGACGGAACGAAATTCGGTAAAACTGAGGGCGGTTCTGTTTGGCTGGATCCAGAAAAGACTTCTCCATATGCATTCTACCAGTTTTGGCTAAATGTATCTGATGCAGACGCTTCCAAATACATCAGGATTTTCACCATTTTGGATCAGGAAACCATTGTAAAACTTGAAGCTGAGCATGCAGAAGCTCCTCACCTCCGTATATTACAAAAGGAGATCGCTAAGCAAATCACAACGATGGTTCACGGCGAATCTGAATTAGAAATGGCTGTGAAAGCTTCTGATATCCTCTTTGGTAAATCATCTACTGAAGACCTAGCAGCTTTGAATGAACGTACTTTCTTGCAAGTTTTTGATGGAGTCCCGCAAGTTCAGGTTAGCAAATCTGACTATTCCGAATTAACGTCGATTTTAGATCTTTTCGGAGAAATTACTCAAGGTGTTGTTTTCTCGTCCAAAGGTGAAGCTAGAAAGATGATTCAGGGAGGAGGAGTTAGTATTAACAAAGAAAAGTTGTCGGATCCTAATGCCTCCATAAATTTGACTCTTCTTCAAAACAAATACCTTTTTGGTACAAAAAGGTAAGAAAAATTATTACATCGTAGAAGTGAAGTAAGTCTATGATAATCACTATAGAAAAGGCCTTAGGATTATCCTAAAGCCTTTTTTTTGTGAAATTATTCCAAATTAAAAAACATTAAAACCCGGTTTTTGACCCAAGTTTAATATCTTTGAATTTGATTTTTAGAAAATGAATATACCCCATGGCAGGAGATAAAAATAAAGAAAAACTCATTTTAGATTCGGCAGTTTCACTTTTCACTTCCAAAGGCTATTTGGCTACTCGAATGGAAGATGTAGCTAAAACAGCTGGAATAAGTAAAGGCCTTACCTACTTCTATTACAAAAACAAGGAGGATCTTTTTATGGCACTGACCAAAAAAGCCTTTGACCAATTCAAGGATGAATTTCGCGATGTGTATAGATCTAAAGGAAAGTCGGGCTTGGAAATGCTGAGTGATCTTTTGGTGAAAATCGTTGTCTTTGCCAAAGCAAATCAGGTCTATTACGATGCCATTCTTAATTTCTTGGATCTTCTGAAGAAGTACAATAATCCAGAAACCCGAAAGCTGATTGATCCCAAAACACTGGAATCTTCACACTTTCAAAAGCTTTTGGAAATTCATCATGAGCCAGCCAAAATCGGAATCATGATGGTGAGCCAAGGTATCAAAGACGGTAGTATTCGTGCAGAATTGCAGCCTGAAATCACCTTCTATACTGTTTGGAGTATGATTATAGGCTATGAAAAAATGCTGGGACCTATAGAGTATGAAGGCAAAGATCTTAAAATTCATTCTGAGAATTGGGAGCCCTGGATTTCTGCGATTGATGCAGGAAATGCTCAAAGGAACAATTCAAGCAACGAAAAAGACAACTGTCCAAGGAAGCCTTTTCTGATCATGAAAATAAAAAACATTCTAGTGGCTGGACTGATTGTCTCAGGATGCCATTCAAAAACGAACGTAGATCTTGTCATCAAGAATGCAACCGTGTTAAATATCGAAGCAGGTTCTCAAGTTGAGAACCGCTTTATTTTTATAAGCTCCGACAGCATTGTTGAGGTAGGTGATGAGTCCCTTCTGGAGAAATATAGGGCAATCAAAGAAGTCGATGCAGCAGGTAGATTTCTAATGCCAGGATTATGGGACAACCATGTACACTTTGGCGGGGCAGAATATATTGACGAAAATGAGCAGCTCTTGCCATTATACCTAGCATTTGGGGTGACCACTGTTCGAGATGCCGCAGGAGATATAAGTATGGAAGTGCTCAAATGGCGGGATGAGATAAATAATGGTCAGCGAATTGGACCTAAAATCCTGACTTCGGGGCCTAAGCTGGAAGGGATAGAATCTATTTGGCCAGGTGATCTGGAAGTAGGGACTGAAGAAGAACTCGATGCCGCGCTTGACTCTCTGGATAAATTGAATATTGACTTTGTCAAAATCACAGACAACACGCTAAAACCAGCACTTTTCCTTAAAGCAGTAGAAAAGGCTAAAGCTAGAGGATATAGCGTTTCCGGGCATATTCCAGCAGCATTGACACTGGATCAGGTCTCCAAGGCTGGACAAAAAACGGTAGAGCATTTGTCCTATATGATGAGAGCTACTACGCCTTTGGAAGCCGAAATATCCAACGGAAGGGCAAGTGGAAAACTCTCGGGATCGGAGGCAGCAGCACTTCAGGCTGATACATATAGCGATTCCGTTGCCTTTGCCAATTTCCAGCAACTTGCAAAGCAAGGTACAGGTGTTGTCCCTACTATTTTGATCAGTTATAATATCGCCTACCTGGATGAAAATGAGTTTGCCAGTGATACTATTCTCAATTATTTAGGACCAAAACTGAAAGAAAGTTACCAGTGGAGAATTGAAAGAATGGCCGGTGAATCTCCTGAAGTTACCCAATCTAGAAAAGAGAATTTCAAAAAAGTCTCATACCTCCTGCCTATGATCCAAAAATCAGGGATGAAAATCATCGCAGGAACAGACGCTGGATATTTGAATACCTATGATTTTCCAGGGCTAGCCATTCATCTAGAATTACAAAAGTTCGTGGAGTTTGGACTGACTCCTCAGGAAGCATTAGTCGCCTCAGTTATCAATGGTCCAGGTTGACTTCGGAATAACGGACTTTGAAACAGTAGAAGCTGGAAAGAAGGCAAACCTGATTTTATTGAATAAAAACCCTCTGGAAGATATTTCTGCTACCTTAAGTATCGAGGATGTGATTAAGGACGGGAAACTTTTTACTAGATCTGACTTGGACAAAATGCTATCCGAGATCAAGGCATGGGTAGCCGAAAAGGAGGGCAAGTAATAAACGTCGATGTTCTGATTTTTAGTAAAATCCATCACAATAAAAAGAGGCAATTGAATATCAATTGCCTCTTTTTAGTATAAGTAAGTCCTTTTATATCTAGTGTATGTCCCCCATTAATTTTTTAATAAAGGGAGAAGCAATCAGTATTAAAAGCCCTGCTCCTACCGAATACATTGCGATTAGTAAAAAACCATCAGTATAAACTTCTAGAGTTTCAAAACCTCCGATGTTTTTATCTGTACTTTCAATAGCTAGTTGTTTACCAATAAACCCTACTACTTGAAAAGCAAAGGCAGAGGATAAAAACCAGACACCCATCATAAAAGCTACAATTCGCTTAGGAGACAGATCGGTTATTTTAGATAGACCAACAGGAGACATAAAGAGTTCTCCAATAGAGATCAAAAAGTACATCAAGAGTAAGTAAGCAAACGGTACCAAACCAGCTTCATTTGCACTATTCTTACTAATATGTAAAATATAGAAGCTGAGGCCAGCAAATAAAAGTCCCATTCCAAATTTGAAAGGAGTTCTTGGATTCAGGTTCTTTTTGGATAAAAAAGTCCAAAGTAGTGAAATCGGAATTGCCAGAATTATAATCCACATTGAGTTTAATGAATTAGTCTGGGAAGCCGTCATAATCCCTCCCAAATCAATATTTCTAGCTGCAAAAAGTGTAATCACACTGCCCGAAAGCTCATGAAAGCCCCAGAAAATCGTCATAAAAACAGTAATAAGAACTGCCACTATTAACTTGCCTCTTTCCTCTTTAGTGGATTGGAAAATGATATATGCCAGATATCCCAAAATACTCACTCCAATAATTTTAAAGATTATGTTTACGATATTCTGGTCGCCAAAGAATCCCCCTTCGCTTCCAAAGGGCTTATAGGATGACAATAAGTACGCAACAACTGGCACAGTCAATACAGATAGCAGCGGAATTAGATACCTGTTTTTAATACCTAATACTTTTTGATCAATCTCTCCGCTTACTGGAGGCATTCCCCTATCGCCAAATACACCATTTCGAATCCCCGTCCAGAAGAAAATAAGACCTGAAAGCATGCCAAAACCTGCTAACGCAAATCCATAATGCCAGCCATAGGACACTGCAAGCCATCCACACAATAAGGGAGCAATCCATCCGCCGATATTTATACCCATATAGAAAATAGTAAATCCAGAATCCTTACGTGGATCACCATCTTGATACAATGTGCCGACAAAAGTTGAAATGTTTGGTTTGAAAAAACCATTTCCTACGATTATGAGAGATAGAGCAAGAAAAAAAGCAATGTTATGTTCTATTGCCAAAACAAAATGGCCAAGTGACATCAATATTCCACCTAGAAAAATAGAATTCCGCATGCCAAGAATCTTATCGGAAATCCTACCTCCAATGACTGTAGAGGCATAAACTAATGATCCATAAGAAGCATAAACAGCTGCCGTTGCATAATCCCTATCACTCAAAGCTTCAAAAATAACCTCAACCATGTACAAGGTGAGTAAAGCTCGCATACCGTAGAAACTAAATCGTTCCCACATTTCTGCAAAGAATAAGTAAAATAAGCCTTTAGGATGGCCAAACATCGTTGGCTCTTTCAATTCTGTGTTAAGGTCTTTTTCCAAGGAGAGTTTTATTTGGGTGAAATCAATTTTACAATGATAAAGCTTTTTAGCGCTTGTTTCCAAAGTTAAAGATGCTGAATTATAGCCTCATGATTAAAAATTACACTTTTGGAATGAAGGCATATCCCGACTTGACCACTACCCTAACCAGTAAACAAAATAAACATCTGTTTTTTCTACGCAACCGATTGTATTTAAAAATAAAGCACTTTTTATTGGTTTATTTAGTGTGTATTTGAGTAATTTTGTGAAGACAATTTTCAGATTGTAAACCCAAATACTTATGCAGGAACTAGATCTGGCTACCCAGACTTCTCCCCTGGCTTTTCTCAATCTACCCCAGAAAGAAAAGTTCATATCAACCTTCCACCAGCAGCACTGGTTGAATTTGCTTTGAAGCGAAAGGAAGGAAAACTCACATCCACTGGCGCTCTAATGGCTGACACTGGCAAATTCACTGGCAGATCACCAAAGGACCGATACATTGTCCAGGATGACAAGACCAAAGATGCAGTTTGGTGGGGTGATGTTAATATCCCTTTTGATCCGAAGAAATTTCAATCGCTACTAGGGAAGATGCAATCATTTCTTGCAGACAAAGAGCTATTTGTAAGAGATGCATATGCAGGAGCTGATGAAAATCATCGACTCAAAATAAAGGTGATAAATACCAAAGCTTGGCACAATCTATTCTGCCACAATATGTTCCTTAGACCTTCTGAGGATGAATTAAAGAGCTTCGAGCATGACTTTACCATTATTTGTGCTCCCGAATTCGAAAGCTAATCCTGAGACTGATGGCACCAAAAATTCAAATTTTGCTATTCTAAATTTAACAGAACGCATCATCCTAATCGGAGGTACCGGGTATGCCGGAGAAATGAAAAAAGGAATTTTCTCTGTTCTAAACTTCATTCTTCCCCACGACAAGCATATTCTTTCGATGCACTGCTCCGCAAATGTGGGTTCTAATGGTGATACAGCGATCTTCTTTGGGCTATCAGGCACAGGCAAAACCACCCTTTCTGCCGATCCAAAAAGAAACCTGATTGGGGATGATGAACATGGCTGGACAGAAAATGGAGTTTTTAACTTTGAGGGTGGCTGCTATGCAAAAGTAATTGACTTGAGTAGAGAAAAAGAGCCTGAAATCTGGGATGCAATTAGATTTGGGTCTATTGTGGAAAACACTAGATTCAAAGAAAATTCCCGAGAGGTAGATTTTGCAAACAAATCTGTAACAGAAAATACCAGAACTGCTTACCCAATTGACTTTATTCCAAATGCTCAAAACCCATCAGTGGGAGGTATTCCTAAGAATATTTTCTTTCTAACGGCAGATGCATTTGGAGTGATCCCTCCTATTTCTAAACTAAATAAAAGCCAGGCGATGTATCATTTCATTTCTGGTTACACAGCTAAAGTTGCTGGAACCGAAATGGGTGTTACTGAACCAAAATTGACATTTTCGGCCTGTTTCGGAGCTGCATTTCTGCCTCTTCACCCTGCCAAGTATGCTACCTTATTTGGTGAAAAAATGGAAAAATATGATACGAATGTTTGGCTGATCAATACTGGCTGGACTGGTGGACCATATGGAGTTGGCTCCAGAATGAAATTAGCTTACACTCGCGCCATGATATCTGCGGCATTGGAAGGGAAATTAGACCAAGTGGAATATAAAAAGCATCAGGTTTTCGGATTCGAAGTCCCTCAAGATTGTCCAAATGTCCCTTCGCAAATACTTAATCCACGAAAAACGTGGGCAGATACCGAAGGATATGACAAGCAAGCGAAAATTCTCGCAGAGGCCTTCAATTCAAATTTTGAAAAATTCAAAGAGTTTGCAACAGTTGAAATTCTAGACGGAGCTCCTCTACTATAATATTTATAAACCCTAATAACACCTGAGTCTGCATTTGGAATGCAGACTCTTTTTTTTTATAGGGCATTTAACGTATTGAGAGGCAATATCTAGAACTCTATTTTTGGATAGTATTATCTCTAACTATTTAAAAACTATGAAAAAAATTATTTTATCAACCATTGCATTTCTTTTTGCAGTCACAGTAATTAATGAGGTTCAGGCACAGCAATTTCAGCAAGGACAAATGGATCTAAATATTGGAGTTGGGTTAGTCCCTACTTTTGGTACTGGAGATGTAGGGATTCCGCTCAGCGCTTCTCTTGACTATGGTATAACTGACCAAATATCAATCGGAGGATATTTGGGTTACGCAGGTTCCAATGACAACATACCCTTCCTAGGCAAGATATCTTACACTTATTTGATTTTTGGGGCTAGAGGTGCTTATCATTTTGAATTAACAGAAAAACTCGACACTTACGCTGGCCTACTGCTGGGGTATAATGTAGCTTCAGTAAGTATAGAAAACTCTTCCCCTGGAAATGCCGGAACCTGATGCTGCCGGTGGATTCACTTATAGTGTTTTTGGTGGAGCACGATATCATTTTAATGAAAAAATAGGTGCATTTGGAGAGATTGGCTATGGCATTTCAGTTTTAAACTTAGGATTAACAGTTAAATTGAAATAGCTATCTGCACAACAGATGCTTTTAAATAGGATTTTAAAAACATTTTTCTGCACAATAAATTCAAAGTATGAGTTATTTTTGCTTCCATAAATTTTTATCAAAAACCTGAAAAAATGAAGACAGCGGAATTAATTACAGAGAAGGGAACAATGAAAGTTGAGTTTTACGAAAAGGACGCGCCAATTGCAGTTCAAAATTTCGTTGACCTTGCTAATAAAGGATTTTACGATGGATTGACTTTCCATAGAGTTATCCCAAATTTTGTAATTCAAGGTGGCTGTCCTAAAGGAAACGGAACTGGTGGGCCTGGTTACCACATTAAATGTGAACTAGACGGAGAAAATCAGTATCACGACCGAGGAGTTCTTTCGATGGCACACGCAGGTAGAAATACCGGCGGATCTCAGTTCTTCATTTGCCACAGCCGAGACAATACTGCTCACTTGGATAGAAACCACACTTGTTTTGGGAAAGTCGTTGAAGGGCTGGATGTGATCGATGAGATAAGAGCTGGAGACAAAATCGAAAAGATTGTCGTGTCAGAATCTTAATTCAACATAGACTATAATTACAAATGCCCTCATTAGCAATTAGCTTTTGAGGGCATTTTTTATAGGTATTGCAGAGAAAATCAAAGGTTGGAATAGTTATTGAACATGGGTCATTCCTTTTTGAAATCACTTATGAATAAACGTTTAGCTCTCCTCATACTTGTTATTTTCTTTAGCATCTCTTTAGCTAAGGCCCAGCGATATGGAACTGCAGTTGGGCTGAGATTCGGAAACAGCAACCAGTATAGAACCGTAGGATTCACAGCTCAGCAGCGAATTAGCAAGCGGCTTTCTATTGAGGGGATTATCCAATCCGATTTCAAGTTGAACACCACCCTTTCGGTGTTGATGGAAAAACACCATCCGATCATCTCGAAGAGATTCAATTATTATTATGGAATAGGGCCTTCCATCGGTGTAGAAGAAAGCTTTGTAAAAGATCCAGAGACCATGCAGATTTTGCATACTTATGGAAATTCCACTGTTGGACTAGACTTAATTGGTGGGTTGGAACTTACTGTCTTAAATACGGTAATCTCTTTAGACTACAAACCCAATATTAATTTGATGGGACGAGAAGAGTTTTATAGAGGTCAAGTCGGTATCTCTGCCCGGATGGTATTAGTGAAAAGTAAGGAACAAAAGAAAAAGCAACGGCAGCGTCAAAGAGCGAAAAACAAAGCTCAAAAAGTGCCTTTAAATGAACAGATCAACACGCTATTCACGAAGAAGAATTAACGATTTTTAGACTGTAAGTAGGCTTTTTCATGCAAATCAGCTCGTTTCACAACTGATTTGTACCACTTCATCCGGAGGCGTTGCTTTTCATCATCTGTTAAGAAAAAATCAGGATGATTATACTTCTCAACTTTTTTGACCAACTCGTAAAGAGAGATGGAAGCTGCCACGGAAATATTAAAACTCTCAGTGAAACCAAGCATAGGAATATGAACTAATCCGTCAACATTTTCCCGAACCTCTTCGCTTATCCCTTCATGTTCATTTCCAAACACAAGAGCAATCTTCTCATCAGGCTCTAAATCATGAATGGAAATTGACCCAGGTAATGGACTAGTTCCATAGATTTTATAACCATTTGCTTTTAGACTGGAAAAGCAATCCTGCACGGCTGACCCTTCTTTATTGTAATATTTATGCAAATCAATCCATTGGGATGCTCCTCTGGTCACAAAGGGGTTCACTTTATATTGATTTACCTTTTCAATGACATGCACATCTTGAATCCCAAAACAATCGCAGGTTCGAAGAACTGCACTTGCATTATGAGGCTTAAAAATATCTTCTAGAACAACCGTCAGGAAACGGGTTCTTTGCGCTAGAACCTTTTCCATTACCGATTTCTTATGGTCAGTAATGTATTGGCTCAAATAATCCAGCCAACCTTGATCGATAGTTTCTAATTGATTTGGGGTTTCCATTTAAAAAGTGGGACTAAAATAGCCCCAGTTGTTCTTCATCATCTTTTTTCACAGATAAATCTATAGTAGAGCCTACTTCAAGATTGTCCTCCGAATCGCTGTCATCTTCATTTTCTTCGGATTCGGAATCTTTCCCTTTATCTGATTTTTTAGATTCGATTAAGCTGACAGATTTAATCTCATATGTACTCAACTTATTCCCTAAGGCTTTCCATCCCTTCACATCGATGAGCATATCCAAATCGTATTCCATCTCCTCTTCTTCTTTTCCCTTAATCAGAGTAACCCGAGCCTGGGGCTGTTTTTCAGTGGAAATAAGTTTGAGATATGAGTTTTTGTGATCAGAAATAAAATTAAAATTCTTGTTTAGCGTCAGTTGTTTCTATCTGAAAACGCTTTATATAAAAGGTTTTACTACCACCATCAAAGTATATGGCAGACAAGACTTTATCAGGATCAAATTTCTCAATCAATACAACATTTGGAGCGTCATATCTATTTGTGGTTTCAAAGCTGGTTAATTCATAATCACCACTTTTGTAACATACCAAAATCCGATCGTCTCCCAGGAAATTGCCTATTAATTTGCCACGCTCATCCGTATTCAAACGGCCAACCGTAGGGTCGTAATAGATATTCAAACCTCCTAAAGTCGATACACCTTCCATTTTCAATTGGATCTTGCGGATAGGGTGTCGAGTTAAAATATTACCGCCTGCTCCTCTTCCTTTGATATCTATTGAGGCAAAGTCGAAGTCAAAAACCTTCACTCTGGCTTTCGCACCCTGAGTCAAATACACTGTAATGATTTCAGCTTCACCATTTGAATTGGCAGTCAGGTAAAGTGTCTTACTTCCTTTACTACCCTTGGTGAGCATATATTCTTTGTCTCGCGTAACAGCCAGCACCTGGAATCGCTTAACCATGGCACGGCCAGTTCCTCCATCCAAATAGATGAAGTTATAAACCATACGTTCATCACCCTTTCGGAATACCGCAACATGCAGAATATCCTTTCCCATGAAATTCTTCTCCTGGATCTTGGATACTACACAAACGCCATCCTTCCGGATCACTATGATATCATCCAGATCAGAGCAGTCGCAAACAAACTCATCTTTCTTCAAGCCATATCCGACGAAACCATCTGCTCGATTCACGTATAGTTTTGCATTGTTTGCGGCTACTACATTGGCCTGGATGGCATCAAAAGTTCTAATTTCTGTCTTGCGCTCTCTTCCTTTACCGTATTTTGTTAGGAGGTTTTCATAATATGCTATCGCAAAATCTGTCAAGTGTCTTAAGTGATGATTTACTTCCTTCAATTCATCCTGAAGGCGCTTCATAAGCTCATCTGCCTTGAAGGTATCAAATTTGGAAATTCGCTTGATCTTGATCTCAGTTAATCGAACCAAATCATCTGTTGTGATCTCTCTATAAAAATCTGGCTTATAAGGCTCCAAACCATCATCTATCGCCTTCAACACATCATCCCAAGTAGTACACTCTTCGATGTCACGATAGATTCTATTTTCTATAAATATTTTTTCCAAAGAGGAGAAGAGAAGCTTCTCCATTAATTCACCCTTACGGATTTCTAACTCCCGTTTAAGAAGTGATTCTGGTTTGCTTCGTATTATATTCCAGGATTTCATTGACTGTCAGGAACACAGGAGTATCCTTGATAATCACACAAGCATTTGGTGAAATAGAAACCTCACAATCAGTAAATGCATACAGCGCATCAATAGTAACGTCCGGCGAAACGCCTGGGGCTAATTGAATAGCAATCTCTACGTCCTTGGCCGTATTATCGACCACTTTTTTGATCTTAATCTTACCCTTATCGTTCGCTTTCAGGATAGAATCGATCAATGTATCCGTAGTCACGCCAAATGGTATATCCTTAATTAATAACGTCTTACTATCTTCTTCTTCAATTCTTGCTCTAACCTTAACTTTACCTCCTCGGAGGCCTTCGTTGTACTCAGAAAAGTCAGCATAACCACCAGTGATAAAATCAGGCAGCACATTGGTTTTGTTGCCTTTCAGAATCTCTATAGATGCAAGAATTAACTCGCAAAAGTTGTGAGGAAGTATTTTAGTCGAAAGCCCTACTGCAATTCCTTCTACACCTTGAGCCAATAAAAGTGGAAATTTGACAGGTAGCGTGACTGGCTCTCTCTTTCTACCATCGTAGGAAAGTTGCCACTCCGTAGTCTGGGCATTAAACAATACTTCAAGCGCGAATTTTGAAAGTCTCGCCTCAATGTATCTGGCAGCTGCAGCGCGGTCACCCGTTCTTACATCCCCCCAGTTTCCTTGGGTTTCAATGAGAAGGTCTTTTTGCCCGATATTTACAATGGCATCGCCAATAGAAGCGTCTCCATGTGGGTGAAATTGCATGGATTGACCGATGATATTGGCGACTTTATTAAATCGACCATCATCCATTTCCTTCATTGCGTGCAAAATTCTTCTCTGCACAGGTTTCAATCCATCCTCGATAGCCGGAACAGCTCTTTCTAGAATTACATAAGATGCATAATCCAGAAACCATTCCTTGTACATTCCAGTCACTGGGACTGAAGTGTGCAGGGATTCATCTCCGTTCGTAGGTAAATTGTTTTCTTCACTCATATTGTCGTACAGTATCTACAAAGTTGAAAGGTTCACACCCCTTCAAATCAAAATCATTTCTTGTGATCCCACTTTAGCTGATTGTTAGCTAAGCTGCTTCATTATCTTCTTCCGGCTCATCTGCTTTTTTAGGATCTTCAAGCGCCAAATCCTTCTCAATCTTTAAGTTTTTGATAATGAAGTTCTGACGGTTAGGGGTGTTTTTACCCATATAGAAAGTAAGCAAATCAACAATCTTGGTCTCCTTATTCAGAATGATTGGTTCCAAGCGAATGTCTTCACCTATAAAACCTCCAAATTCCTCTGGAGAAATCTCTCCCAACCCTTTAAATCGAGTGATTTCAGGCTTATTTCCAAGTTTATGAATCGCGCGTTGTCTTTCTTCGTCAGTATAGCAATAGATGGTTTCCTTCTTATTTCTCACGCGGAAAAGCGGCGTTTCCAAAATGAATAAATGTCCATTTTTCACCAAATCAGGGAAAAATTGCAAGAAATAAGTCATGATCAGCAAGCGAATATGCATACCATCGACATCGGCATCTGTTGCTATTACAATCTTTCTATATCGAAGGTTTTCAATTCCATCTTCTATATTCAAAGCATGTTGTAGAAGGTTGAATTCCTCATTCTCATACACCACTTTCTTAGTCATCCCAAAGCAATTCAAAGGCTTTCCTCGCAGGGAAAAAACTGCCTGAGTCTGCACATCACGGGATTTGGTAATAGATCCTGAAGCAGAGTCACCTTCCGTAAGGAAAAGCATAGTATTCGCCTTCACATCATCATTTGCCTTTGGATCGTCGTAGTGCACTCGGCAATCCCTTAGTTTTTTATTATGAAGATTGGCCTTTTTAGCACGCTCATTTGCTAATTTTTTAATTCCGGAAATCTCCTTACGCTCCCGCTCTGACTGTAAAATTCTCTTCAAAAGTGCGTCCGCAACAGCAGGATTTTTATGAAGGTAATTATCCAGTTCGGTTTTTAAGAAATCGTTGATAAACGTTCGCACAGTTGGTCCATCTGGTCCTACCGATTGAGATCCTAGTTTGGTTTTAGTCTGGGATTCGAAAACCGGCTCCTGAACTCGAATAGAAATTGCAGCTACGACACTTTGGCGAATGTCAGAAGCATCGTAATCTTTCTTAAAGAATTCTCTTACAGTCTTTACAACCGCCTCTCTGAATGCTGCCAAGTGAGTTCCACCTTGAGTGGTATATTGCCCATTTACGAAGGAATAGTACTCCTCCCCATACTGATTAGAGTGCGTGAGTGCCATTTCTATGTCATTCCCTTTCAGGTGAATGATTGGATAGCGCTGGCTTTCCTCGTCTATTTTATTAGATAGAAGATCGTATAATCCTCTGTCTGAAAAATATTTCTTACCATTATAATTGATCGTGAGACCGGCATTTAGATAAGCATAATTCCAGATTTGGTTTTCCAAGTATTCAGGAATGAAATGATAGTTTTTAAAAATCCCTCCATCAGGAGAAAAAACCACTTTGGTACCATTTCGATCTGAGGACTTAATTATTGGTGCATCATTGACCAAAATTCCCTTTTCGAATTCAGCAACTTTGGTTTCGCCTTCGCGGTAAGCCTGTACTTTGAAAAAATCGGAAAGTGCGTTCACAGCTTTTGTACCCACCCCATTAAGTCCTACTGACTTTTGAAAGGCACCAGAATCATATTTTCCACCTGTATTTATTTTGGACACACAATCGATGACTTTACCAAGAGGAATCCCACGGCCATAATCACGGACTTCCACTTTATGGTCAGAGATTTTGACATCAATAGTTCTTCCGTAGCCCATCATGTGTTCATCGATGGAATTATCCAAAACTTCTTTTACCAATACATAGATCCCATCATCCTGAGCGCTTCCGTCTCCCAATTTACCGATATACATACCCGGTCTTAGTCGGATATGTTCCCTCCAATCCAGGGATTTAATACTGTCTTCTGTGTATTTTACTTCTCCAGCCATAGTTTAATTGACGCTTATTCTGCTCAAGAATTATTTTTAACCTGATTGAATTTCCCTACTAGAATACCAAACAAACCTAACACCCATAGCACAAAAAGGCCTGGAATGAGGTAGAAAAAGAAATTAAATTGACTTGCTGCTATTACTTCCTGATTATTGATGGCATGGGTATAAAATATCAACATTGCTAAGCTCATATTTAGAATTCCACCAAAGGAATAAAACCAAGCCAAATAGTAATCGCGAAACTTATCACCAATAGGAAAAATGCGTATCAATCCTTTGTGGTTTTTGGTTTCAAGCAGTTTTGGAGGCAACAGGACAAACACATTCATAATAATAAATATGGCAATCATTCCATAGAAAAATGTGCCCTTACTTAGCTTTTCCGGCGATAATCCATTTTCATCGTAATTATAGCTGACATTTTCTGGTAACGCAGAGTAGAAATAAAGCAAGAAGAAAATGAAGAGGGTAACACTAAGGAAATAAAAGGCTTTTCCGAATCGGTAATACATAATTGAGGGGAATTGAATGTGCTAATATAAAGGATTTGAGCAAACAGAAACCGACTTCTCGATGTTCCTTTTATCATTATCTTTGACAAGTAGCTTCAGAAAAACACCCAAAATAATGAACCTCAGTCCAGTAGTGATCGCGATCCCGATGTATTTCATCTTGATGGCAATAGAAATGATTGCGCTTAGATTTCAAAAACATCCCGGATATAGACTCAATGATGCCGTGACAAATATCAATTGTGGAGTAATCTCACAAGTCACTGGCGTATTCATCAAAATCCTTTCAATCGGGATTTATACCTTGATTTATCAGCATCTCGCCTTTTTTCAAATCCCCAATAACATCTGGACATTTCTCCTACTCTTCTTCCTTTATGACTTTTGCTATTATTGGGCCCACAGGATGAGCCATGAAATCAATCTTTTCTGGGGAGGACATGTGGTACATCATTCCAGTGAAGAGTACAATCTCTCCGTTGCACTTCGTCAAAGTAGCACACAAACGATATGGACTTTCTTCTTTTACTTTCCACTGGCTCTCTTAGGTTTTGATCCGGTGATGTTGGTTTTGGCGTCTGGAATTAATCTATTGTACCAATTCTGGATTCACACTGAAGCAATTGATAGAATGGGGTTCTTGGAAAAATTCATGAATACGCCTTCCCACCACCGGGTCCATCATGGAAGAAACCCAAAGTACATTGATAAAAATCATGCGGGTACATTCATCATATTCGATAAATGGTTTGGCACTTTTCAAGAAGAAGAAGAAAAGCCTACCTATGGCATCACTACTCCGGTAAAAAGCTGGAACCCTGTTTGGGTAAATGTAGCTCATTATTCCACTATGAAGGATGAGCTGAAAATGATTCCCTACTGGTCAGATCGAGTGAAATATCTTTTCAATAAACCAGGTTGGTTGCCCGATTACTTAGGTGGCTACCGAGCCCCGAAAGAGGTGGAATCAGATTATCAAAAATTTGACACCGTTGTCCCGCCCTCATTTAACTGGTATGTTTTAACTCAATATATCTTCGTGTTGTTACTGACAGGTTTCTTTCTCTTCAAAGTCGAATCATTCACTTGGATGCCGAAAGTATTGGTAAGTGCTATCATCATTTGGACGACGGTAAGCTTTTCGGGAGTTTTTGAAAAGAGAGGCTGGTATTTGCCTCAAGAGCTGATAAGAATTTTAGCTTTTGTGGGAGTTGTCTTTTTCCTAATTCAATCTCTCCTACCTTTGCCGATTCTAATTGTAGTTCTAAGTACATACACGCTGACTTCCTTCTTTTGGCTCTGGAAAAATCAACAGCTAAAATCTCAAATCCCTTCTATTTCCTTATAGACATGAATAAATCTCTTTTACTTTTCTCTGCCCTTATTCTTTCCGCATCTCTTTCTTGCAGCTCCAAAAGAGATACAGGAAGCATGAATATGGAAAACTGGAAAGCTGACCATTACGGATGTAAGGGATTAAGAATGCAGGATTTAGAAGAGCTAGAGCGACTCAAAAACACATTTCTAGGAGTTGACAATCAAGCTTTGATCAAGACATTTGGACGCCCTGACCGAGTGGAATTGGTGGACAAAAGCCAAACTTTTTTCTTCTACTTCCTTGAGCCAAGCAATGCCTGTGAAGGGGTAGAAATAGAAAAAGAACCCCTAAGAGTTCTTTTTCGCTTGAATGCTATAAGTAAAGTTTCGGAAGTTACTATTACAACCCTGAACCCATAAAACAAAGCGCAGCGGCTCCCAAAGTTCCTGCATTGTTTTCCAAAGTGGCTTTTTTCAGGACCAAATCCTTACCGTAATATTGCGTTAAATATTGCTTGATCGTTCGGTCAAGTGTAGGCATCATAAACTCCAGACCTGCTGAAATCCCACCACCGAAGAAAACATCCGTAACATCTAAAATCCTGATTGCGGATACTATGGCTTCTCCAAGTATTCGAGCTACTTCTTCAAAAACCATTATAGAGACTGGGTTTCCGGCCTTTGCAGTATCCACGAGAAGGTGAGTGCCTAGCTCTGCTCCCACCAATACGCCTGCTTTTTCAGGGTAAGCATCGATCAGACGAGCCATAATATTCAATATCCCTTGTCTACCTATAAGAGTTTCAAGTCTTGCTGCTCCTTTTGATAGCATATGGCCCATTTCCATGGCGTTGCCTCTTGATCCTTTGAACACTTGTCCATCTAGAACCAAGGCACTTCCTATCCCTGTTCCCATAGTGATAAAAAGGAAATTTTGAGGAGGATCATCTTTGCCAAAATAAAACTCTCCGATAGCCGCAGCAGCAGCGTCGTTCTCTAAAGCAAAAGAATGTTTCGGGTATTTTGATTCCAAATTCCCCTTCAAGTCAAAACCATTTAAACTTGGGATTGCTGGAATTTCCAAAGGAGTAGTTCTGTCTTTCGAGATCATTCCAGGCAAGCCAATTCCTACTTCCTTAACTTGCGGATACTTTTCGATATACTTGCCCAAACCTGCAATAAATGCAGGCCCAAAACCTTCAGGATGGTCACGATATGAAGTGGTATCTTCCTTTACAAAGTCTAAAATATTGCCTTCTCTGTCAACAAGGCCAATTTTCAAGTGAGTTCCCCCCACGTCCACTCCAAGGAAATGCGCTTCCTGATTTTGCATAGTATTGTTAATAGGTTTACGGTTTCAAAAAAGCAAAAAGAAAAGTATTACTTCCTATAATCCTTCCCAATCTGCTGGAAAATTTTGAAAACTGCAGGACAAACGAGGGTATTTTTAAGTGAAAGCTCCAAAATACCATGCATTTTTTTACGATCGGTATGTGGATATTCTCTGCAAGCCTTTGGACGATCCTCATAGACCAGGGATTTATTATCTGCTCCCAAAAAAGTACAAGGAGAAGAATTAAGCACAAAATCTCCTTCTTCATCTCGATGTAAATATGCATCGATGAATGCACTGCTTCTCATTCTAAAAACCTTAGCCAATCGATCTATATCAGTATTCAGAAAAATTGGACTCGTAGTTTTACAACAGTTTGCACAGTCCAAACAATCTATTTCTCGAAAGGCTTCCTTATGCAGTTCTTCGAATTTTTCATCCAAAACCTTGGGCTTTACTTTTTTGAGCCTAGCCTTCAATTTTTGATTAGAAGAATATTCTGATTTACTCTCTTTATTGAAATTTTTAAGGTCTATTTCCAAAATCCATAAAAGTTAATTAATGAAAATATTCATTTAGAGAAAATAAATTCTTTTATAAAAGATAGATTTTCAGTACCTTATACAGGCAACAAACTCTAAAAGCCATGAGAACTCATCCTTCAGAATTATACTTCTATCATAGCCCAGCACAACCTGTAGACAAACAAACCCTCGCATATGCGAAGTCTATAGCTCAATTTGTCAATTCCATTGATATCAGCAAGGAAAAACTAACAGCTACACAATGGAATAGCCTCTTGATCAAATTAAACTTAAGAGCTAAAGACTTGCTAAACCGTGCCCATCCAGACTACCAACGATTCATTGCTGGTAAAAACTGGGATGAAGAAAAGCTGGCTGAACATCCTGATCAAATCTCCCAATCTGATCAAAGCTCCCATCGCTACTTTGCGTAATAGGGCGATTATGTGTAGTACACCAACTGATATTTTAAAGCTTAATTCGATGCATTTAGTCTAATACCATCCGGTTCTATTTGAATCATTCTGGCTTTATATAACTGTCCTATGCATTGTTTGAAATGCTTTTTGCTCATGCCTAAGTGTTGCTGAATTTCTTCAGGAGCAGACTTATCATGCAAGGGCATAAAACCTTTAGCTTCTAATATTGCTAGTATTTTTTCTAACCCTTCATCATATTTTATCCGACCAGGAGGCAATAGCTGCAAATCCAGTTTTCCGTCCTCGCGATTTTTTTTGATGAAAACCTTCCTTTTTTCGCCAAGCTCCAGAGGCTGGAAAACTTCATTTTTAAAAAGTAAGCCTTCGTACTCATTATCGATTAGGACTTTGAATCCCAGATCAGTTTCTTCGAAAATTACTCCTTCGAGCTCCTTTCCTTCTTCCCAATCCATTGGAGCCAAGCGCAGAAAATCTCTATACTTATTGACTCCAATTAATCTATTGGTCTTAAAGTCCACACAAACTTTAACTAAGTATTTCTGGCCAACTTCCATATTTCTACCCATTTCTGATTTGGGAACAAATAGATCTTTTGGCAATCCCCAGTCAACAAAAGCTCCAAAAGAGGTGACTTCTTTGGCCTCCAAAACAGCAAACTCGTCCAGAAGTGCAAGAGGTTTTTGCGTCACCGCAACTGGCCGATCCTCGCTATCTGTATATACAAACACTTCGATTTCGTCTCCTTCTTTTTCTTCGCCTTTGAGGTATCCTTTTGGGAGTAAAAGTTCTTCGCCAGAGCTCAAGGCTAAGTAAGCCCCAAAATCCGTGAATCTATTGATGGGTAATTTTGAAATTAAACCTAGTTCTTTCATGTGGCAAAGGTAGCTAATAATCGCAGTTTGAAACTGAACTTTTGTGACAAACAAAGTCGAAGATCGAAAGTTAAAAAATTGGATTTGCTACAAGTCGGGAGTAGCTTTGAGGTCTTCAACTGATAAAAACCGGTGGATCTAAACCCAAATTCTAACTTTAATTTTTAATCATTTATTATGAAAAACATCTCAGTCATTGGTTCTGGTACTATGGGAAACGGCATAGCACACGTATTTGCGCAGCATGGCTATGACGTAAGCCTTATTGATATCAAGCAGGAATTCTTAGATAAAGCGTTAACAACTATCACCAAAAATTTAGATAGACAAGTGGGTAAAGGTTTGGTTAGTGAAGAAGACAAAATCGCAGCTTTAGGTAGAATTCAAACTTTCACAGCTTTAGATCAAGGAGTGAAATCTGCCGATTTGGTAGTGGAAGCTGCTACCGAAAATATGGAGATTAAACTGGATCTTTTTCGCCAAATCGACCAATACAGTCCTGATTCAGCTATTCTAGCTAGCAATACTTCTTCTATTTCTATTACAAAAATAGCCGCTGCTACAAAACGTCCTGAGCAAGTGATAGGGATGCATTTCATGAATCCTGTACCAGTAATGAAGCTCGTAGAAGTTATTCGAGGGTACGCAACTTCAGATGAGGTCACTGCAAAGATCATGACTTTGTCCGGTAAACTTTCCAAAGATCCTGTGGAAGTTAATGACTATCCAGGCTTTGTCGCCAATAGAATACTGATGCCAATGATTAATGAGGCGATCTATTCTTTGTTTGAAGGTGTGGCAGGCGTAAGTGAAATTGACACTGTAATGAAACTTGGGATGGCTCACCCTATGGGTCCGTTGCAATTGGCAGATTTTATCGGTTTGGACGTCTGCCTTTCTATTCTTAGAGTCCTTCATGAAGGTTTTGGCAACCCAAAATACGCTCCTTGTCCCCTATTGGTAAATATGGTTCAGGCAGGCTATAAAGGGGTGAAATCCGGAGAGGGTTTTTATAAATACACGGCTGGAAGCAAAGATTCAATCGTGTCTCCTCGCTTTTCAAAATAAGAACTCATGCACATCGCAGTATCTGGAAATATAGGCAGCGGAAAAACTACGCTCACCGAAAAATTGGCCAAACACTATGGCTGGAAAGCTGAATTTGAAGCTGTAGACAACAACCCTTATCTTCCTGATTTCTATGAGGATATGAAAAGATGGGCTTTTCATCTACAGGTCTATTTTCTCAATTCCCGCTTCAATCAAATTAAGAAGATCCAAGAAAGTGACACCCCTACTATACAGGATAGAACAATCTATGAAGACTCATACATTTTCGCGACTAATCTATATAAAAGTCAGCTTTTGACAGAGCGGGATTATGAAAACTATCAAAGCTTGTTTTCGAGTATGATTTCTCATGTGAAAGCTCCAGATCTTTTAATCTATCTAAAAGCGGATATCCCCAAATTGGTAGGTCAAATAGAAAAAAGAGGGAGATCCTATGAGACTACAATGCGAATAGATTACCTGAAAAATCTTAATACGCACTACGAAGAATGGATTGCAAATTATACTGAGGGTAAGCTTCTGATAATTGACGTCAATAACCTTGACTTTGTCGAGAATCCTGGAGATTTCTCATTCGTAGTGGAAAAAGTAGAACGGGAAATTTTCGGATTGTTTTCCTAATTTGATTTCATTTCAAGAAAAAAAGAGTCCCGCATGTTCGGGACTCTTTTTTGTTTAGGACTGATATTTCCGATTAAACCAATTCAAAAGCATAACACGTTGTTCTTCTTTTGGGTTAATAAGTAATTGGTCCAAGCGCTTCAAAGATCCTCCGGTCATCAGGGTTTCGAAAGGTGTAATTCTAAAAAGTTTGTACCCATGAATCCTAGTCTGCAAGTCAAATTGAGCATCATTATACGCTGTAAGCTTCCATCCTATTGCCCCATTTCCTGAGAAATCTCCTGGCTCACTAGGCTCGCCGAAACAATACTTTGCAACGGGAGGACCATTCCATATTCTTTGTTGCATTCCTACCTTCAGGCATTCCTTCTCATAAGTTCGGCAAAGTCTTTTTTGCGTTTCCATGAACGGAAAGTTTAACTCAGCATATAGATCCGACCTAAAAGTTACTTGTCGGTACCTGTTAAAATGCAATTCTTCATCATAAACGAAAAGGTTTCTGCCAATTTTAAAATCAAACTTTAGCTTTTGCAACAAAGGAATTTCACCTATGCCAGCAAGGTCAGAATAGATCTCTGAAAGCCAGTTTCTACCCTTTGTGTCTAAATATTTTGGTTCTAATTCCAATTCAAAATCCCGCTCAAAATCTACCTCTCCCTCACGTAAAATAAGGTCGAGTTGGCGAGTCATTAAGTTATCCATTGGGTTGGTTTTATAAAACAGGATTGCGCTGTTAGTCTATGCAATTGAAAGCAAAGGGGGAAATTATCTACTTTTCATCCTTGTCAAGGTCGTCACCTATGCGTTGTTCCAGGTTTCCTTTTGACCCTGGGAATGTAGTTCTCTGGGAAATATCATATCCGATCCAAAACATGATTAACATGAAAATCACAAACAGGACCAAAAAGATCTTTTTATTCCGCTGCATTTGCATTAATATTTAATTCTATGACACGCAAAATTAACCAATCATAAGAATTCTCAGACCATTGTTCATGAAATGTTGAATGAACCTGCCATAAAATTATACTTTTTCAAAATTGTGTTTAATTTTATGAAGACAGGACCAAACGTACTTTTTACTTCCAATACCCTTTTTCATCCGATCATGTATCAATCAATAAGCGAGCAATCAATTTATCAGTACTTTGGCGAAGATGAGCCAGAGATGATTAAAGAGATGATTGAGATAATTCTAGAAACCAACATCAAAGATTTAAGTGAATTAGATAAATTTCACAACCAGAATGATTTCCCAACAATTAAAAAACGATGCCACAAAGCTAAACCTAGCATGAGCTACATAGGAGCTCAAAAAACTCGTAAATTATTGGAAGAAATGGAGAACAATCCTAATGATTTCCTAGTACTCAATAATGACCTACAGACTCAACTATCTACTATAGAAAAGGAACTTAAACTGTTTCTGGAGGATCTAAACTAAATCACAGAATAAAAACCCTAATGAAAATTCAGCGAAAACTACTGTCTTTGGCTTTGCTTTGCATTGTCTTTTTGCAAGCTCATGCGCAGTCAACTTTAAGCGTAGATTACATCATGCGAGATCCTAAGTGGATGGGAACTTTCCCTTCTTCTGCATCTTGGAGTGATGATTCTCAGACGATTTACTTCAGATACAATCAAGCAAATGATCCTGCCGATTCCCTGTACAAACTTACATTAGCCAATAAAGCAGCAATATCAAAAGTGAGCTGGACTGAAATGAGAGCCAATGAGCGAAATGGAGAAGAATTCAATGCAGACAAATCGCTCCGAATATTTCAGGAAGGCAAAAAACTGATGCTTGAGACGATGGCTACTGGCGTGTCAACATTACTATTAGAGTGGCCTGAAAACTTTTCTAATGCTAAGTTCATGGCTAATGAAAACGAAATCTCATTCGCATCTAAGAACAATCTTTATGTGTTCAACAGATCCTCCAAAACTGTTAAAAAAGTCACCAACATTTCTACCGAATCTAAGCCAAAAGAAAAATCTAAATCAGCGGAGGAAAAAGTGGCTTGGCTTGAATCTGAAAACCTGGAACTACTGAGTGTGGTGAAAGAACGTAAAGAAAAGGATAAAATGCGTCGCGAATATCGTGATGCTTTTCGCGATTCAGAAGAAGAAGAATTCACTTACTATACAGAAGGTAAAAGCCCTGTGAACCTTCAATTGTCACCTGACGGCAATTACGCCACCTTTTCCATATATACTTCTTCAAGTAATAAGAACACCATAGTTCCTGATTATGTGGATGCATCAGGCTACACCACTGATCTTAATACGCGATCTAAAGTAGGAACAACCCCTACAAAAATGGAAGTTGGGATTTATGATTTGACTCGTGATACAGTTTATTTTATCAGTACGTCGGACCTTCCTGGAATCAAAGATTTGCCGGATTATGTGACAGATTATCCAGATAAAACCTGGAAGGAAGAAGAAAGAGAGGTATCCTTATCGAGTCCATATTTTTCTCCTGATGGAAAAAATGCAATTGTCAATATTGGATCGGCAGACAACAAAGATCGTTGGATCGCTGCAGTTGATCTCCACACAGGAAAATTGAATACACTTGATAGACAACGCGATGAAGCTTGGATTGCAGGTCCTGGGATTGGAAGATCCTTCTATGGTGGCACGCTAGGGTGGCTCCCAGACAATAAGCACATATACTTCCAGTCAGAAGAAAGTGGATATTCACATCTCTATGTGCTAGACATAACTACTGGAGATAAGAAAGCTTTAACTTCAGGGTCTTATGAGGTTTTTGACCCCTTTCTTTCTAAGGATAAAAAGTCTTGGTACCTGACTACTTCTGAGGTAGATCCGGGAGAGCGTCATTTTTATAAAATGCCTTTGATGGGGGGAAAAATGCAAAAACTCACTTCCATGACTGGAAATAATGACGTAACTCTTTCTCCTGATGAAAAAAAGCTTGCCATAATCTACTCCTACAGTAATAAGCCCGCAGAGCTTTATCTTCAAGACAATAAAGTAGGAGCAAAAGCCGAGCAACTGACTTCAGGTCAAAGCGATGAATTCAAAGCATACAACTGGAGAGATCCCGAAATCGTACGATTCCAAGCAGAAGATGGTGCCCAAGTTCCGGCTAGATTGTATACTCCTGACCCTGCCAAAAGCAATGGAGCAGCAGTAGTTTTTGTCCACGGTGCAGGCTATTTGCAAAACGTCCACAAATGGTGGAGTAGCTACTTTAGAGAGTATATGTTCCACAACTTACTCACTGATCTAGGTTATACAGTTTTGGATATTGATTACCGTGGATCTGCTGGTTACGGCCGTGATTGGAGAACAGGAATTTATCGTCACATGGGTGGAAAAGATCTATCTGATCAAGTTGACGGGGTAAGATACCTAGTTGCTAATCATGGAGTAGACCCAGAGCGAGTTGGCTTATATGGAGGTAGCTATGGTGGATTTATTACCTTGATGGCACTATTCAATGCTTCTGAAACTTTCAAATCAGGTGCTGCCCTGCGCTCGGTAACTGACTGGGCACATTACAATCACGGCTATACCGCCAACATTCTGAATACTCCAGAAGAAGATCCGATTGCCTACCGTCGTTCCTCTCCTATTTACTTTGCGGAAGGCTTGAAAGGAAATCTACTTATGGCTCACGGAATGGTGGATGTCAATGTTCACTTCCAAGACGTGGTTCGCCTTTCTCAGCGTTTTATTGAGTTAGGAAAAGATAATTGGGAAATGGCAATCTATCCAGTGGAAGATCACGGGTTCGTAGAGCCCAGTAGCTGGACAGACGAATACAAGCGTATTCTGAAGTTGTTTAATAGCACCTTATTGGAAGAGTAAAAATTCAATTTTTAGAAAAAATAGTGGCTGGTCTATCGATCAGCCATTTTTTTTCCTTGTACAGATCAATTCTGAAGATAAATTAATCTGATTAATTGGACTAGTAGTATTGCAATAATAGTTTAATACTATTTTATTAGCAGAACTAAAAAAATATCTATTACTACAAGTCCTACTTTCTTAAATTCATGCGAAAAATTCTCTCAATTCTAGTTGTCACGTTAACATTGCTTTCCTGTACAAGTGAAGAAAATCCTGTTATACCACCCACCGAACAGTTTTCAATTTATGTGGCGAAAGAATATAAAGCAGACAGTCAAACCATATATGCTGTCTTACACAATGATGATGGAAGTGTCCTTGATTTTAAAGAAGTAGTCAATGATGATACCTTAAAGTTTACTTTGCCTGAATCCGCAACCTATCATCTAACAATCCATAAGGGTCAAATAAATAAAGGAATTAAAACTAGTAATTTAATAACCTATATGGACATCCCAACGGGTCAAACTATTTCACTTGGGTTACCAACTGAATCCACACTAATTTCTGCAGAACCAGATGAATCTTTTGAAGTAAATGTGAAACATAGTGGATCAATAAAAATCATTAACATTTGCAATGCAATTGGTAATAAATCAAATTTTAGTTCCGTTACGAACAATGTCGCACAAGCAAAAATGCAGAGTAACAAAGGATTGGATGAGCATCTTATCTCAATTGTGGATAAGGAAGGAAAGTCTTTCTATAAGACCTTCATTCTCGATAAGGAGAAAAACAACTACTCATTCGATATAGACGAGTTTAAAAACTATGATTTTGAAGTTCAAATCGAAAATCAAGAGTTAAGAATTGTGAATTTTCTGATTCAAGGAATGGTTTATAGAGACAATGAACTAAAAAGAGCATTTTCCACATCTGTATTTATTTCAGAATATTCTGGAATTGATTCAGAAAGGTATACATTAGGCTATTTAAATCGATATCCACTATTTGAGACAAATATTTTCGCTAAGGTAAAAAATAATGAAAATCAGTCCTTATCTATTGCCTCTAGATATTCAGCTCCCCCATTACTCGATTTAGCTACCCCACAACCACTTCAGGTCCAATCTAAGAAAATTTCGAATTTCAGTTTAATTCTACCTGCCTCCTTCGAAAGATGGAATGCTAGCTGGCTGTACCAAGAAAATAATGACATACCAATAGCATGGAGTATACATGGTAATACTACCGAAATACCTGAATTTAAAATGCCCACAGAACTTGTAGCGGAAAACGATCAACTACAGATGATTTCAGAATTGAAACTTTCGTATACAAAAATGATCAAAGGTAAGTTTAGCTATAAGGAATGGTTATTAAATGAGTTTGTTGAACGGAATGATCCATTAGAATTTCAGGAAGTCACATGGACTGAATTATATTAAGCGAATAAAAAATTGTTGTTAATCAATCGTTGAGAAGCCATAAAAAAAGAGTCCCGGACACCCGGGACTCTTTTTGGTAAATACGGACGAAAGATTTTTCGCCTGTACTTTAATTAACTCATCAACAATTCAATAATCTGGGCGGGTGCTTGCACACCTTCAACTTTGTCATCCTCAATCTGTTTTCTCAATTCATATTCCAGTTCGAAGATCAATCCGGATACAAAAACCTTGTCCATTCTCAAATCGCTTTCAAACGAAGCGTATTTTCTTTTTCCTGTCAGGTCGATTCCATATTGATGGAAGACCTTGGAGATTTTGCGTAAATCAGTATAATTTTTCATGTGCTTAAATTTTTTCAAAGGCCACCTAGCCTGTCCCGAGTTTAATTCAGGGGAATCTCACCTAGCATGCTCATCTCGATAAATTTCGAAAAAAGCATACTCGATTTCAGTGGGTATATAGTTTAAACCCTTGCTAATCTTGCCGACTAGCAAGGGTAATTAATTCAATTTTTGCTTAAACGTATGCGGCAGCTTCTGACTCAAACTCTTCCACATTAGTATCTTCGAGCTCGATGTGCTTTTTCTCTCCTTTACCGATTTTCACCATAAATCTGTCAAACAAGTAATAGATTACCGGCACCACGACCAAAGTCAGGAACATGGAAGAAAGCAAACCTCCGATGATTACCCATGCCAAGCTGTTTTTCCATTCAGCACCTGCACCAGTTGCCAAAGCAATCGGCATCATACCTATCACCATCGCAATCGTAGTCATCAAAATCGGTCGGAATCGGATCTTCACAGCTTTTTCTAATGCTGCTTTCACCTCTACTCCTTCTTCTTTCAGCTGATTAGTGAAATCGACCAAAAGGATCGCATTCTTCGCTACCAGCCCCATCAGCATGATCAGACCCATGATGGAGAAGATACTTAGCGTTCCTTTCGTAAGTGCCAGAGCAAGCAAGGAACCGATCAATGCCATAGGAAGTGAGAACATCACTACTAGTGGATAGATATATGAATCGTACAATGCAACCATGATCAAATAGATCAAGATGATGGATGCCAATAGCGCGACTCCCAAGGATCCGAAACCTTCACTTTGGTTTTTCATGTCACCGTCATAGTTGATCTGAACTTGTTGTGGAAGTGTCATGGCATCTATCGCTGCAGTCAATTCAGCACCGACTGTACCCGAAGGCACACCTGCTACCTGAGAAGTGATTTTCACGGAAGAAACCCGGTCTCTTCGCTCCAACTTAGTTGGACCTTCTGACTGATTCACTTTTGCAAACTGCTCTAGCTTCACCAGTTTTCCGCTTCTATTCAAGAACGTAAGGTTCTGAACATCCGAGATTGATTTTCTGTCAAACTCATTCAGTTTCACCAAAATGTCATATTCGTAATCACCGTCCGTGAATTTGGAATCATCATTTCCATTGAAAGCCACCTGAAGTGCTCCACCCACCATATCCATGGAAAGACCAAGCTCATTCATTTTGTAGCGATCTACTTCTACTCTAATCTCTGGATTACCATCTTCAAGAGAACTCTCGATTTTACGGGTTCCTTTAAGACCAGCAAGAATCGCTTCTATTTTCTCAGAAACTACTCGAATGGAATCCTTATCCGGTCCAGATACAATCACTTGAATCGGTGCATCATTCGCAGTACCCATGATGGAAATCGGAACACCTGTGTACTCTGCTCCTGTGATATTTTCCTCCAAGTAATTCTCTAGTGTTCGTGCATAATCAGGACCTGTCATCGATCTGTGTTCCGGATCCACCAATTTCACCAATATCTCAGAAGTAAAAGGAGAAGACTGAGAACCTGTAAACTGACCAGAAGCTACACCAACAGTCGTAAATACCTCGGTCACTTCCGGTAGGGTTCTTAAGTAATCTTCCACCTCACGAGTCTTAAAGTTGGTTTGCTCCAAGGTTGCATCTTTTGGAAGCTCCAGTCTCAGTAGGAATTCCCCTCTATCACCTTCAGAAACGAATTCCGAACCAATAAAGCCTTTGATCACCAAGAAGAAAGAAGAAATAAAGAGGACGAAAGTGATTGCGAGCAAAGCGACTTTATGCGCAAATCCCCATCTTAAAATTCCAACTAACCAATCCACAAATGAATCCAATCCAGACTCGAACCCATAGACGATTTTTCCAAAGAAGGAATTCTTGTCCAAATGCTCCAGCTTCGAGAATCTTGAGGTGAGTAGCGGAATTAACGTAAATGCAACAAGCAAGGAAATCAAAGTAGCTGTCGCAACTGTAATACTGAATTGAGCCAAAATACCTCCAATCAAACCTCCGGTCATTGCCAATGGCACGAATACCACGATAATCACCAAGGTGATAGAAACTACTGTTGCCCCAATTTCACGAATACCATCGTAGGAAGCCTGAGCGATAGTTTTACCCATTTCCAGGTGACGGTAGATATTTTCTATCACCACAATGGCATCATCCACTAGGATACCAACCACTAGTGAAAGTGCCAGCAATGACATGAGGTTTAGGGTAAATCCTGCCAAGAACATGACCGTGAATGTCGCCACAATGGAAGCCGGCACAGCTACCATCACGATAACTGCATTACGGATACTGTGTAAGAACAACAGCATGATCAAAGCCACCAGTACAACTGCAATAATCAAATCAGTAATTACATGATTGGCTGCTTCCAGAGTAAACTCAGAAGTATTTTGGGAGATCTGGAAAGAAACACCTTCAGCAGTATAGGTCTGCTCCAAGATTTGGAGTTCTTGCACTAATACTTCAGAAACTTCCACTGCATTGGCATCGGATTGCTTTTGAACAGTCAAACCAATAGCCGATTTACCGTTAAGTCTGGTAAGAATATCTTCGTCTTTGTAAGAATCGGCTACTTCCGCCACTTCTTTCAGCTGAATCGGTGATTCATCTGATCGATAAGCGATCACCAGATTTTCAATGTCCTGAATGTTCTGGAATTTTCCAGCAAGGCGGATCAACACCTGACCTTCGTTGTCTTTCAATCGTCCGGTAGGAAAATCAAGATTACTGGAATTGATAGTCTGAGCTACAGTAATCGGCGAAATACCATATGCATCCAGCTTGTTTCTATCCAAGTTTACTTTGATCTCACGTTCAGTACCGCCCAGCATATTCACTTGGGCCACACCTTTGATCTGTGCCAAAGAAGGCTGGATTTTATTTTTCACCAAATCATAAAACTCAGAAGGCTTCAAATCTGAATAAATAGCCAATTGCATAATTGGCAAATCATCCAGATCAAACTTGCCCAAGCTCGGCGGATCAGCGTCTTCAGGTAGATCACCCAAGATCGCGTTGATCTTGCGCTGTGCATCCTGCATGGAATAATCGACGTCTTCTCCAGCTTCCAACTCTATCGTGATAATAGAAATACTCTCCTGAGAAATGGAATTCATGGATTTGATACCTTCCAATGAAGCCACCGCATCCTCGATTTTCTTCGTTACAGAAGTTTCCACTTCAGATGGTGCAGCACCGGGATAGATGGTAGAAATGGTCACCACATTGGTTTCCATTTTTGGCAAAAGCTCGTAGGACAATTGCGTGTAGGAAAAAATCCCCAGCAAAGTCAGTACGGTAAACAGTACGACCACCATGGTCGACCGTTGTATTGATATTTTAGTGATTTGCATAGTTTACTGAACTTTCACTTTAGTACCTTCTTTCACATTAATCAAACCTGAAGCAATCACTTCGTCTCCAGCTTTCAAACCATCCAAAATCTCTACAGTTCCGTCATCCAATGGGTTGATTTTCACAGGGCGATATACGGCAACACCGTCTTTGATCAAGTAAACTCCTGGATCTTTTAAGCTTCCAGAAATTGATTTTCTATCGATTTTCAACACTTTCTCTTCTTGGGAAAATTTGAATTGAGCCGTTCCAAACATACCTCGCTTGATTTCATCCTGGTTTTTGCTGTTCATGATCAACTCCACTTGGTATTTGAAAGAGGCATCAGCTTTGTCAGAAATGAAGTGAACCTTGCCAGTGAAATCCTGATTGGCCATTGCGTTGACACGCACTGCGATCTCATCACCTTTATTTACTTTGGAAATTTCAGTTTCAGTGACGTTCACGGAAAGTTTCAATGGATTTTTGTTGATAATGTCTACCAAAGGCATTCCTGGGCTCACCAATGTTCCCATTTCGTAGTAATCTTCATTGATAAAACCTGCGATGGGACCAGTCCACCTGCGTGTCGTCCAATCTCTTTTTCAAAGCTGAAAGTTGGGCATCGGCTATTTTGAAAGCGTTTTCATTTTCTTCCAATTGCTTTTTAGTGATCGCATCCGTAGCTGCTAGATTTTCAAAACGCTTCAAATCTTTCTCAGCTTGATCTCGCCTTAGTTTAGCAATGGTGTAATCAGAACGTATCAATCGATCATCGATTTGTACAATCAAATCGCCTTTACGCACGTAATCCCCTTTTCTTCTTTGGATCTTCACGATCGCACCAGAAGTCTCAGCCATCAATTTCAATTCCTGCGATGGTTCGAAAATCCCGTTCGCTTCAAAATTTCTATTGACGGTCTTCTCCTCCACTTTTTCCACAGTCACTGAGATATACTCACTTGACTTCATGGCAAGGGTGGCCGCTTCGTTCATTTCTTGCTTGTTGTTGTAAAGCGTGAAGGCTACCGCTCCTACACCTACCAGGAGAAGTACTATGATTATTAATTTTTTCATCGTTTCGTTGGTATGAGTTTTCTATTAGAGTAAAAGGTTTTTGATTTTTCCAGATGAGTTCAGAATCTCTAATTGAGCGATTCGAACCTGTATGATTTGATTGTTGTAATTGGCTTGCGCTTCACGCTGAGTAGTCTCCGCATCCAGCAAATCAGTCAATGGGCTTAGCCCTTCCTTGTATAGCAAAGTGGTCTCGCTAAGTACATCATTTGCCAAATCCAGGTTACTATCCAGAGATTCCAGTGTACTTAAGGAATTGTAGTATTTGTTCAGTGCATTTTTGTATTCCAAATCTGCAGCATCTTCAGCCTGAAGACGATCGAGGCTTAACTGCTGGGCAGCAACCTTTGACTGGGCGGCTTTGTATTTAGTCTGCATTCCGTCAAAAATCGGAATCTGAAGTTTCACACCAATCAAAAATCCTTGGTACCAAACTTTGTTTTGACTTAGGAAATCGAAACTGTCAGAGAAGGCATTCTTATTGAAATCTGCAAAACCAACCAATTGTGGCTGATGAGCCGCTTTGATATTTTTGTATTCGTATTCGTACAATTTCTCCTGTACTCCCAACACCTGGATATCTTTTCTATCAAAAATGTTAAAATCATTGATTTGAAAATCCTTTACTTTCTGGTTCATGTCCGCAACTGAGTGATCCAAAGTGATCTCCGTATCAACAGGAATTCCCATCAATAACTTCAAGTAACCTTCCTGTTGGTAGATAGCGATATCAAGATTTTCCTGCTCACTTTTGATGGAAGTAAGGTTTACCTTCACACGATTGAGATCCACTTTTCTAGCCAAATCATTCTCATATTGAGATTGAAGGATTTTCTCCAAGCTTTCCAACTGATCTATATTTGCCCGTAAATTTTCTTTCTGAAGCTCCAATTGAATCACTCCCAAGTAATTCATTGAGATCTCATGAATTACGTCTTCTTCAGACTTCTCAGCCAAAATTCGGTAAAACTCTTCTCCAGTTTTCGCGGCTTTCAAACCAATCAAATAGGAATTGCTGAAGATCAACTGGTTCAATTCAAAACCAGCCTTTAAGGACTGAGGAACGCCAAGAGAAATTACCTGAATGTCATTTGGGTCTCCACCAAAAATCCCGCCTGGCACTGCCTGAGGAAATACGTCCAAGAAATTATTGTACTGACCGTAGGCAGAGAACTGCGGAAGACCTGCTCCTCGGATCTCATTTCGCTGATACTTAGCTTTCTCCTCATCCAGAATCGCCTTTTTCAGCGTTCTGTTGTTTTCCAAACCGATCTCAATACTCTCTTTCAAAGTGAGGGTATCCGGGAGGTTAAATTCTTGCACCATCTCTTGCCCCATTGCCATTGCAGGAGCAATCAAGAAAAATGCATACGTTAAATACTTCTTTAACATGTCGCTGAATAATAGTTAGTTATAAAATATATAGTTGGTTCTGTTTTTTATGAACTTACTGTTCAAATTTTTTTAAGCCTGTTGTCTTTTGAAGCGCTCAAACAAAGCTGGAATCTCCTTTTTGAAGAAGCCTAAAAAATTAGAAAAGTCTTTCATATTGCAGTTGAATTCTGGATTCTTATCCGTTCTAATTTCTAGTACTTCATCTATGAATTTCTGGATCTCAGAAATGTTTTCTAAATCTTTTTGGAAGTCCTCTCTCCAATCGCTCACCTTCAGAGCAAAATATCTTTTACGATCACCTGGACGTGTAGAATAAACACATCTTCCTTTAGCCTGAAGGAAAGTAAGCGCATTACTCACCGCACTTTTACTTACGCTGAGCTGCTCCACGATTTCGTCAAATGAAACCTCACCTTCTTCATGAACCAATAGAAGACCAATAATTCTACCTACCAATGGCTGCATTCCTTTATGCTCGTGAAATACACCAATTCGTTCGATTAATTCTTTATGTCTTTCAGTTAATACCATCTTCTTTCTATTTGGGTTATGGGCTAGTAACGGGACAAAGGTAAACAAAGTTCAGTTAGTTCTGCAAATACAGAACAAAGTTTTATGAAATATTTTTGACAATGACTTTCTGCCCGGTTTTGAGAAGATCAACCTAAGTGATCTTTATTTACGGGTTGTTTCAGTAAGTCGTCTCCGAAAATTCTTTTCCGGTGATTCTCTCCCCATACGTGAAGTGCAGCTATTACATCTTTGAGCGTCTCACCGTACTTGGTCATGGTGTATTCTACTGTCACAGGAAAAGTATCATACACCGACCGTTTCACAAGCTGGTTCAATTCCAGATCACGAAGCTCTTTCGAAAGCATTCGGTCTGTTATCCCTGGGACTTGCTTAGAAATTTCCGAAAATCGCTTGTATCCATGCAGTAACGCTACGATAATTGGCAGCTTCCATTTTCCATTCAATACATCCAGCGCATCCTGAACTGGGCGGATAATCCCTGTGCATTGCGTATGATTTGACTTATCTAACTTTTCCATAACATCCTTTTAAATAGAATTAGGCTATACTATACCGAAGTATAGTACTATATCTTAGTATAGCACTTACAAATGTATAGCTAATTACCATAGGTTTGCAAAAAATATTTCAATCTTATGACGAACAAAATAATTTATTGGACATCCACCTCACTGGTTTCATTGATGATGCTTTTCAGCGCTTATGCTTATTTCACAGATCCAAATGTATCGGCTGGATTTACCGCAATGGGATTTAAGGACTTCTTCCGAATAGAATTGGGAGTTGCAAAAGCACTAGGCGCACTTGTATTACTGCTTCCTTTTTCCCCAAAACTCGTAAAAGAATGGGCTTATGCAGGATTTGGTATCACTTTCATCTCAGCGTTCATTGCTCATTCAGCAAATGGAGATCCCGTTTCCGCTATGATTATGCCTTTGGTAGCCCTTGCGTTATTGGCAGTTTCGAGAGTATTCTTAGCAAAAATCAGCTAATAAAAATATCTTGTCATGAAAAGCATCCTAGGAGAAGTCCACGGATGCTTTTTTAATTTAAAAATTGGAAGGCACCAGAACTTTAAACGGGTTGAATACATTTATTAAACCACAATCCTTAAAAACTATGCCGCTGATCTACGTCAAAAATATGGTTTGCCCTAGGTGCATTGCTTCGGTTAGTAAGACCTTGGATACCTTGGGCCTCTCTTATTCCTCTGTTGATTTAGGGAAAATCAGGTTAGATTCATCTCCCAATAATCAACAAAAAATAGCTTTGGCTGAGTCACTGCAGGCAGATGGTTTTGAATTACTTGAGGATGGCAAGTCCTCTTTGATTTCCCAGATCAAAAGCATTTTGATTGAGCAGATACAGCATTCTACAAATGATTTGTCTCAAAACTATTCCAGCTTTATTTCAGAAAAGTTAAATCATGAATACACATATCTGAGTAAACTCTTTTCCCAAGTGGAAGGCATCACTATTGAGAAGTACATTACTAAAGTGAAGATTGAGCGGGTAAAGGAATTAATGTTTTACAATGAAAAAAGTCTTTCAGAAATCGCCGATCTTCTCAATTATAGTAGCGTAGCCTACCTTTCTTCCCAGTTTAAAAAAGAGACTGGAATGACACCCACAGATTTTAAAAATCAAGTTAATAGTATTCGTAAAAGTCTAGACAAAATATAAACTCATTTCAATTCAGATTTTTCCGTTCTGAAATGAAACAAAACCACCAATTTCTTTAAGCTTTTCGATCCCTAATTGGTAATTACTTGCAGATAGTCCTGTAGCGTTTATCTTTGAGCCTGAAAGAAAAATCAACGGCAAATTTAACATTTCGATTTTTTCTATTAAACCTCGTATTATCAATTAATCCCTCAAATTCACATGATTTTGAACAACATGTTTGCTTGCTTACAGCTGCTCTGGCGATTCAGATCGGTTCTCTGCAAGCACAGCAAAATCCTGTCAAGCTTGATCTAAGTTCCTTCGAAGGTAACAAAGGCAGCTGGACAGAAGTAGGAAAAGTCTGGGCAAATCCAGGTATTCCTAATGAACTACAATCTACCAGCGGGTCTGGCATTATGGCAAATCTTCCTACCAAGAAAAACCATGGAGCAGACATCACAACTACTGAGAAATACGGAGACGTAGATCTTTCTTTAGAGTACATGGTCGCTCCAGGTTCTAATTCAGGAGTGTACCTTCAAGGTAATTATGAAATCCAAATCTTGGATAGCTGGGCCAATACCAACACCAAACCTGGTGATAATGGTGGAATCTATCAGCGCTGGGACGAGAGCAAGCCTGACGGCCAAAAAGGTTACCAAGGTTATGCTCCCCGCCAAAACGTAAGCAAAGCCCCTGGGGTGTGGCAAAAACTGGAAGTTTCTTTCCAAGCTGCCAAATTCGATGCTTCCGGAAAGAAAACTGAAAATGCACGTTTCCTTTCTGTGAAATTAAATGGTGTAACTATCCACGAAAACCTGGAAGCTCTTCCGCCCTACCCGCGGGTCAATGACTGGGGAAGATGTAGCTTTAGGACCTCTAAGAATCCAAGGAGATCATGGAGCTGTAGCTTTCAGAAACATTGAAATCACTCCGTTCGATGCCAAGACTCCTACCGTCTCTGGGGTAAGCTATGAAACTTCCCAGGGTTCTTTTAATAACCCTGGAAGAGCTAGCCGGAAAAACTGCTGTAGCAAAAGGTAGTGTAGCATCCCTGGATGAAGTACCTGCCTCTGTCTCTGATGTCAATCTGACAAAATATTCAGCAAACCTAAATGTAGCTGAAGCTGGTGAATACCAAATCACGATGCAAGTTCCTGGTGGACTTGCTGGTTTTGCTGTAGGAAATGAAAGCATTTCTAACCTTTCCGATAGAGGAGTGAGAGTTAGAAAGCAATTACAAGCAGGAGCTAATCCTATTCAAATTATCGCTTCCAAAAATAGAAATTGGTCTGTTGATGGATTCAACTTGGCAATTTCTGGACCTGGACTTAGAAAGTACAGACCTGCTGGTTTCCGTAGCTGGAGCAAATCAAGCTACCGATCCTATTTTGGTAGATGCTGATGAAACTCCTGTTTTGCGCAGCTTCCGGGATGTACCTAATACTCCGAGATTGAGTCATGTGGTATCTGTAGCCAGCAAAGCTCAAGTGAATTATGCCTACGACTTAGAAACAGGCACGCTCATCCAAGTTTGGAGGGGTGAATTTCTGGATGCAACTCCTATGTGGAATAGTCGAGGCAATGGGGTTTCTGTACCACTTGGTGCCGTGATCAACTTAGCCGCTCCTGCAATTAATGCCGTAAGCAGTGATTACTCAGCACTTGAGGAGTTCAGAACTAAAGGTTACCAGTTGATCAATGGTTCCGAAGATGTAGTATTCTCTTACCTTCTTTCTGGCCAATCTGTGAAAGATGAGATCAAAGTATTAGAATCAGGAAAAGGAATCAGCAGAACTGTTTCCGGTATTGGCAACGGTTTTTACAAAATAGCAGCTGGAACTGAGATTCAAAAAATCAACAAAGGCTATTATCTATTGCCTGAAACTGGTGTTTATCTAGAATATGATGAGTCTTCTTATGGACCTCCAGTGACTCATACTACTGAGGGAAATGCCGGAATTTACTTGCCTGCAAGGGGAAATATCGTTTATAATCTTCTCTTTTAATCCAGCGCGAAATGAACACATTACTAAAAAATAAATTCACAAAAATCGCCTTTGGACTAGCAGCTGTATTTCAGCTGATGCCTGGGCAGGTCGATGCACAGGAATCTCCCAAAGAAGAGGATTTCTTTAAAATCATGCGAGTTACCGCTCCAGAAGGTACACTCTTGGAAGTGGGTGGTTTGACCGTTTTGCCAAATGGCGATCTAGGTGTGGCTACTCGTAGAGGGGACGTATTTATCGTAGAAAATCCTACTAGCTCTAAGCCATTCTTCAGAAAGTTTGCTTCAGGTCTTCACGAAATCCTAGGACTCCACTACGAAGACGGAGCCTTTTATATGGCTCAAAGAGGTGAGTTGACCAAATTAGTTGATACAGACCAGGATGGAACAGCTGACTTATATGAAACCGTGTATGCTTGGCCTATTTCTGCACATTACCATGAATATAGCTTTGGCCCTAAAGTAGGTCCTGACGGTTCTTTCTTCGTTTCTGCAAACGTCGCTTTTGGCGATCAGGAATGGTGGAGAGGCGAAAGCCGCGTGCCAATGAGAGGTTGGATCATGAAGATCAACCGTGACGGAAGCATGGAACCTTATGCTACAGGTATGAGATCTCCTGCTGGGCTGGGAATGCTTGGAGACAAGTTAGTTTACACCGAAAATCAAGGTGATTACATGGGTTCTGGTGGACTTTGGTTCATCGAGAAAGGTGATTTCACTGGTCACCCGGCAGGCTTAGCCTCGCAACTGGACTTCCTGACTCCCCTTTGAAATTGACTACTGAGGAATTCAATAAAGTAGTTGATCCACAAAAAATACCGAATGGAAATGGAGGTTTTCTCAAACCAGAAAACGTGATTGATGCTCCTTACATCACGATGGCACAGGCGAAGGAAAAACTTCCGGACTTGAAGCTTCCAGCAGTTTGGTTGCCCCATGGTATACAAGGTATTTCCAACTCCGAACCAATTGTAATTCCTGAAGGAAACTTCGGTCCTTTTGGTGGTCAGGTTTTGGTAGGTGACCAAGGTCAAAGTAAGATCATGCGAGTAGTTCTTGAAGAAGTAGATGGAGTGATGCAAGGTGCTTCTATAGATTTCAGATCTGGTTTCCAGTCTGGTATTTTGAGAATGGCTTGGGCGCCGGATAAGTCTTTGTTTATCGGTGAGACCAACCGCGGTTGGGGTTCTGCCGGTGAGGCAAATGAAGGTCTTCAGCGTTTAGTATGGAATCACAACATTCCTTTCGAAATGAGAACTGTTAAGGCTCAGCCTGATGGTTTCTTGATTGAATTTACCAAGCCGGTGAACAAAGCAACTGCTGAAGATTTGACTTCTTATGCAGTAGAAAGTTTTACTTACAAATACTATCCAGTGTATGGAAGTCCACCTGTAGATAACAAAACACTAAAAATTCTAGGTGTAGAAGTAGCTGCAGATGGCATGTCTGCAAGAATTGCAGTGGAAGGTTTGAGAGAGAGTTACGTACACAAGCTTAGCCTAAACGGAGTAAGAGCTGCTGATGGAAGCTTCTCACTTGTACACCCTGATGCTTACTATACGCTTCACAATATTCCTGCTGGCACTAAAATGGTAATCAAAACACCGGTGGCTCCGGAGACTAAGAAAGAAGTTGCAGCAGCTGCGAAGCCTGCACCAGTTAAGGCAACTTCAGTTACTTCTGCGATACCTTCAGATGCTGAGATCAAGACTTTATTAGCAAAAAATACCTGCTCAGCATGTCATATGAAAGACAAGAAAGTAATAGGCCCAGCTTATACAGATGTAGCAAAGAGAAGATATTCTGACGAGAGAATAGTGGAGTTGATTTATAATCCAGAGCCTCAAAACTGGCCAGATTATGCTACACCTATGCCTCCAATGGCTCAGGTATCAAAAGAAGATGCGATGAAAATCGCGAAATGGATTAATTCATTGAGATAATTTTTAGTCCACAGTAGTTTAGATTTAAAGGCTTAGCGATTTACTTCGCTAAGCTTTTTTTAGTTTTTCTAGTACCCGCGTATCCCCCCCCCTAGACGGCTATGGTCTATGGTCTGTTGACTTTTAACTACACAAAATCTTATAACTTCTTCACATAATTCCATAACACTTACCTCCCTAAGTCTCGCTAAGTTTGTATTGTCAATCAAAGACAAAACCTATGGAAGAATCAAATCAAGTAATACATAAAGAGACTTTTCCGGTAACTGGCATGACCTGCGCTGCCTGCGCTTCTAGCGTAGAAACAATTCTTTCCTATACAGATGGAGTTAAATCCGCTCAGGTAAACTTTGCTTCGAGTACTGTCTTAGTAGAATACACAGACGAAATCAGCCCTGCAGGTTTAAATGATGCGCTTGAAGCAGTTGGATACGGACTGATCACCGAGAAAGAAAATGTAGAAGAAACTGTTTCGACTAATCAAAGAGAACATTATCAAGAGCTCAAAAAACACACAATTGGAGCGGCTATTCTAACCCTTCCAATATTTATCCTTGGAATGTTTTATATGCATTGGGAGCCCGGAAACATGGATTTCCTTAGCATTGGCTATTCCAGTTCTTTCTGTTTTTGGAAGAAGATTTTTTACCAGTGCTTGGAAGCAAGCAAAAAATAAAAGTGTCAATATGGACACACTGGTTGCGCTAAGTACTGCGATCGCTTTCATATTCAGTTTATTCAATACCATTTTTCCTGAGTTTTGGATCAGTCGAGGCTTTGAGCCACATGTGTATTATGAAGCGGCTACGGTGATTATCACTTTCATTCTTTTTGGAAAATTGCTGGAAGAGAAAGCGAAGTCAAGAACTTCTACAGCACTCAAAAACCTAATGGGACTTCAACCCAAGACTTTAAAGGCCTTGATTAATGGAGCTGAAAAAGAAATCCCCATTTCTGAAGTTCAAAAAGATTATGAAATCATAGTCCGTCCTGAAGAAAAAATTCCTGTTGATGGAAAAGTGATCTCGGGAAATTCCTTTGTGGATGAAAGCATGATTAGTGGGGAACCTTTGGCTGTGGAGAAGTCTGAAAGTGATAAGGTTTTTGCGGGCACTATCAATCAAAAGGGAAGTTTTCATTTCAAAGCAGAGAAAGTTGGAACTGAGACATTGCTTTCGCAGATCATAAAACGAGTGCAAGAAGCTCAGGGATCTAAGGCTCCAGTTCAGAAACTGGTCGATAAAATCGCTTCCATTTTTGTCCCCACTGTCATAGCGATAGCAGTTTTGACCTTTGCTGTCTGGATGATTATCGGCGGAGAAGATGCACTTTCTCATGCGATTCTAAACTCAGTCGCAGTTTTGGTTATTGCCTGCCCCTGTGCACTTGGTTTGGCAACTCCAACTGCTATCATGGTTGGAATCGGAAAAGGAGCTGAAAATAACATCCTTATCAAGGATGCTGAAAGCTTAGAAATCGCTCATAAAGTCAATGTAATCATCCTCGACAAAACCGGTACAATCACTGCCGGGAAACCAACTGTCTCCAATATTCATTGGGAAACAGAAGAGTTGAAAACCAAGTTTGCTCCTATCCTACTTGCCATTGAATCAAAGTCAGAACATCCTTTAGCAGATGCAGTCAGTAAAAAATTGAGTGGAGAAGGTTTCAAATCTGCGGAGCTTAAAGACTTCCAAAGCTTAACCGGTAAAGGCGTAGCAGCTAAAAACCAATCTAGTGAAGCCTTATATGTAGGAAATTTAAGCCTGATCAAGGAACAGGGAATTTCATTGAATTCAGAAATTCAAGACAAAGTAAAAGTCTGGAGTAAGGAAGCCAAAACAGTTGTTTTCTTCGCAAATGAAGAATCCGTTCTTGCAGTCATTGCAATTTCTGATCAAATTAAACCAAGCTCGAAATCTGCTATAGAGAAGCTTAAAGAAAAAGGAATTGATGTTTACATGCTTACTGGCGACAATCAACAAACAGCTGAAGCGGTGGCTCAGGAAGTTGGGTTGACACATTTCAAAGCTGAAGTGATGCCTTCTGACAAATCTGACTTTGTCAAAGACCTTCAGGCGAAAGGTAAAGTAGTTGCGATGGTAGGTGATGGAATCAATGACTCAGAAGCTTTGGCACAAGCCGATGTTAGTATTGCGATGGGCCACGGATCAGATATCGCAATGGATGTAGCAAAGATGACGATCATTTCCTCGGATCTTGAAGCCATTCCAAAAGCTCTAAATTTATCACACATGACCGTAAGAGGAATCAAAGAAAACCTGTTTTGGGCCTTTATTTACAATTTGATCGGAATTCCAATTGCTGCAGGCGTGTTGTATCCAATCAATGGATTTCTGCTCGATCCCATGATCGCAGGAGCTGCGATGGCGTTTAGTTCTGTTTCTGTTGTGTTGAATAGCTTACGATTGAAGGGAAAAAGAATTTAGTGTTCGTGTATTAAGTACCATGTCCAAAGTACCAAGTATCAAAGATCATGGACAGAAACTATTACTGCTTTACCACATTAAAACCTTCGAACTAATTTTCCAATATTTTAAATTTCCAATCTTCCATTAAGTAAAAATGAAAACTCAAAAATTCAAAACCAACATCAACTGTGGCAATTGCTTGGCAAAGGTCACTCCTATTTTAAACGCAGAAGCTAAAATCGAATCCTGGTCTGTAGATTTACAAAGTGATGACAGAACTCTCACCGTAGAATCTGAAGATATCACAGCTGATGAAGTCTTTAAAAACAGTACTCAAAGCTGGATTCATCGCAAAACCAGAGTAAGTTTAACAAAACGGCAAACTTACTTAGAGACATAATTTCCAATTTCTATTCACCAATCTCTAGTGTTCTAAAGTCTAACATCGTATGTCTTAAGTCTACTAAAATCATGTACTACCTCCGTCAAGTTCATCTTCCTTCTAGCTCTGATCGTCAGTTTCCTTTTTCGCTGAAAGCGCTGAAGGAACTGGGCACCTTGTCATTTGAAAGTCCGATTACAGTTTTTGTCGGAGAAAATGGCTCTGGAAAATCAACGCTTCTTAAAGCCCTGGCTATCAAGCTGAATTTACCGGCCATAGGAAGATATTACAGATTTAGAAAGTGATGAGACCCTCGATGGAGTCAAAACCTATGGTGAGCAAATTATCACCCAATGGAAAGACAGGGCTTTTCGTGGCTTCTTTTTCCGGGCTGAGGATTACTTTGGCTTCGTCAAGCGTCTCCAAAACATGGATTCTGAGATGAAAGGCGATATTGTAGATTTTGAGAAACGGTTGAGCGGAACAGGTCTAAAACGAGCTGTAGGACCAATTTTAGGCCAAAAGGAAGCACTACTTAGGAAATACGGAAATCTTACCGAAGTTTCGCACGGAGAAGGCTTCTTGAAAGTCTTGGAAGGGAGATTGCAAAATGAAGGTATCTGATCCAATTGACGAACCTGAAGCAGCCCTATCTCCACAGCGTCAATTGGCGCTTTTTTCCCTGATCAAAAATCTAGCGGAGAATCATGGTTGCCAATTTATCATCGCTACCCACTCTCCTATTTTGATGACCTTACCGAACGCTACTATTTTCCAGTTTGGAGAGAAAATCCAGAGAGTGAATTATGAAGATACAGAGCATTTCACCACTCTAAAAAAACTTCCTAAATAATCCGGACGCTTTTTTAAGGCATTTGTAAAAGAGATAAAGCAGGTCAACTTTTTCATTGGCTGGAGAAACTTAAATAAAACCAGGTAATGCTGGACGAGATTACTAATTTTTTCGCTCTACCTCCTTCAAAAGTGCTGTGAGAGGCTTGGAAGAAACTACTTCAGAAAGCTGCAGAAGTACATTTTTGAATTCAAGCCTAAGCATTCTGTCCTCCTTACCATAATCCCAAATCGGATAAATTGCTTGCTCAAAAAGCGTATCAAAACTTAATTCATTACGGTAGATTTTATACGGTAAATCCTCACAGTAAAGCACAGAAGGTGGGGAATTGAAAGCTCTGAAACCTAACAAATCCACTAAAGCACGAAGACTGAGAATGGCGGTTCCAGGATCATTTCTGCCGGACTTAGTGCTTTGAGGGCGATTTCGGATAGTTGCCTATATCCATATTCATAATTGAGTAGACTTACCCACTCCTGCTTGCTCATGATCACTCCCAGCAATGCCTGCTGCTCTTGTTCAACATCCAAATTTCGGCTGCATTTCATAATCGCCTGACCACGAAGCACGTAAGTTCCCATAGGATAAATAGCCATCATACTGCACTTACTTTTTGATAAAAATCCTTTCATTTCTTTATCATCAAACCCTTCGAAAACCCCTGATCTATGAGGCTCGAACAATAGATTTTGCAGCAAATTCAGGCACCTCTTTCCTCTCTTCTTTTTCCTTACAAAATGCGCTCATCCCATCGAAGGTGGAAGATTTGATTCGATCAATAATGACATTGTATTTAACTGATTGGGTGATATAATGAAGAAAATAAATGAAAAGAAAAATATCGAAAACAGTGATCACGGTCAAAAGAAAAATGCTCAGGGACGGAATCTGAAAAGAATCCCCTGTTTCGCGAATGGTGCTGAAAAGAAAAAAAGTGTAAATGATGGTCCCTATATAAATCCCTAAAACTGTTTGCTGAAAGCGGTTTCCAATCGCAGGTTTCTGCCGGCGCTCTGTTACTCGGCTGAGATGCTGCTTGACTCAGGACAATCATCACCATGGAAAAGCTGAAAACGGTCAGAGAAATAATTCCTCCCGCAATAGCACCGAGACTACGAGCAGTGGAAGGATCTTTGGATCGTGAGCCAAGGAATATCGGTTTTGACTTCTTGGCCGACATTGGAAAGATCAAATGAAAAAACTAAAGCGGCAATGAACAAAAATACGATGCTTATGCAACCGGGTATAAAGGCTATACTGGAAATAATGTTTTGATACCTGGCAATCAGCCACATCCTAATTTCATCCATTTTTTTGAGGTCGTTTTATCAAATCGAATATTACCTATAAATCGAATTTGAGGTAAAAAAGTGAATTTACAATCCAATCAGTACTATTTATGCAGGTCATTCAAAATTGAATCACTGTTGCAGTTGACAAAGTAAACCATCGAAATTTCAATGATTTTCTTGAGTTCAGCACCTATCTTTGCCTACATATTGAATCACAAGTTACCTATGCAACTCCTTCAAAACAAACAGAGAACCCTCCTTATTGTCTTCATTTTACTATTTTCAAACCAAGTTTTGGCACAACAAAACGTAGCTTTACCCCTTGTAAAGTCAACAATCAAAGGAATAAATATTTACGGAAAAACAGTTGACAACCAGACCCGTTGCCAGCACTGGCATTCTGATTTGGATGTAATCGCGATCAAATTCAAATGCTGTGAAAAGTACTATCCATGTTTTTCCTGTCATGAAGAAGAAGCTGATCACGAACCTCAAGTATGGCCAAAGACAGAATTTGATGCTAAAGCGATCCTTTGCGGAGTGTGCGGCACAGAACTCACCATCAGTGAATACCAAAAAAGTGGTAATACTTGTCCGAAATGTACAGCGGCTTTTAATCCGGGATGTAGTAAGCATTATCACTTATATTTTGAGACGGAAGATAAATGATCAATTTTCAATGGTCAAATTCAACGTTCTAGTCCATTTATAAAGAATAAAGTTTAAAGTAGAATTGCGATCTCCGCGTCTCCTCAGTGACCTCGGCGCTTAATATCGTTTACTCTGTTAAAAGAAACCTCAATCCCAAAAATCCTCTTATCCCCTGATTTGGAGCATAGACATACGTTGGGTCAAAAGTCAAAGCATTCGGATTTTCTGGAGTAGGAATAACCGTTCCATTAGGACCAAAAACAACGATTTTATCAAATGGATCAAACGCTCTGGCAATGGAATTTGCTGCTGGAGTGAAATTCAGGATATTTTTTACTCCTCCATACACTTCCCATTTTTCTCCCAATTTCTTGGTCAATTGGATATTCTGCAAACTATACCAAGGAGAATATGCTGGCCTATCATCGAAAGGCCCCAACAAGGGTAAGCGCATAGGACTATAAACATTTCCGGTATAGTCCATCGTCAAACCCAATCTGAAAAACTCATAGCCAACAGACCAAACTCCGCGAAATTGCTCGGTGAGCAATTGACGGATTTTAACCCCTTCCTCTTCAATACTTACATCCATGAGTGTGCCTCCAGCTGTAATTGCAAATCCATTCGCCCAAGCAATATCCGCATTCAAAGAAATCCCTTTTGATACAGCTGAGCCGTCGAGGTTGGCATAAATAATCTGATTTGGATTCGTCTCATAATCTGGAATAATCCGATTAGTAAAATAGGTGTAAAATGCAGACCCGTCCAGTCCTAGGAATGTCCCCTTATCGGTATAGAATTTCTTTACCAGATTCGCATTTACATTCCAGCTTTGCTCCCGGTTTCAATTCCTCAGTGAATATCACATCCCTAGCACCAGTCAACGCTGCATGATCTTCTGTAAATACATTTGCTACTCTAAACCCGTTACCAGCAGACAGCCTAAATACCGTACTCTTGTCATCAGAAGCCAATTTGTAATTCACCCGGGGAGAAAAAATTGACCCGTGAATGGAATTGTAATCGTATCGAGCTCCTAATAGTAAACTCTGGTTGGGAGCAAACTTAATTTCATCCTGAACAAAAATCCCGGGTAAATGAATGACTGAAAGGGAGATTTTCTTCCAAAGCCAAGGAAGAAGTAGCTGAAGTATTGTCATCATAAAAAGTATATCTATAGGCCAAGCCCATCAATAAACTATGTTCCTGAACAGGTTTTGCCCAAGTAAATTGGCCATAACCAATGTATTGATCAGCTTTAAAAATAGTCGTTCCATAAACAGAATTTTGGTTGTGCCCGTTTACAGAAAATTGAAAGTTCATAGTCTCTGAAGTTGGCAATTGCCAGGTACCAAAAGTTTCCCATCGGCTGGTATAAATACTCTCGCCATATACCCGATCCCCACCTCTTTCTTCATTTGTCCAATTCATCTCTCCTCCCCGACGACCTTCATAGACGTATCTTCCAGCAACCGTAAAAAGTCTATTTTCTGGTCGGCTTACATTGATTTTCTGGAAAAATGAAAGACGTTTTGAAAGGGTCACGTCAGTAAAACCATCTCCATTATTATCTATTGGATTATCGTAGTAAAAAGCATTCACACCAGTAAGAGATTGAACTTTTTCACCCCAATCAGACCGCAAACCTAAATCCAGATTCATCTCTCCCCAGCCAGTTGAAAAGAAATCTGTAGAAACTAATGGTGCAAAATCCGGTTTTTTAGTGATCACATTAATCAAACCACCTACAGCTTCCGAGCCATAAAGCGTGGACGCTGGACCCTTCACTACTTCCACTCTATCTATCAACGCCTGAGGAATCCCTGTCAATCCATAAACTGTTGCCAAGCCACTCACTATCGGCATCCCATCGATCAGTACCATGGTGTATGGCCCTTCCAAACCATTGATATGAATATCGCCCGTGTTGCAAACATTGCAATTGATCTGAGGTCGGACACCATTTACATTTTGTAGGGATTCAAAAATTGAAGGCGTAGGATTTGCCCGGAAAAAATTGGCGCTGTAAACCTCTACTGGCACTGGACTATCCAATTTGGAAACTTCCTGCATTGTGCCACTGACTACTACCTCATCCAAACCTCCATCCATTTCCCTCAAGATAAAAAGCAGTGCGGTGGTGTCTGCTCCTGGATTCTTAACCACCTGCTGAGAAGTTTGAAATCCTACCATGGAAGCTTGAACAGTAAAAGTCCCTGACTCAGAAATTGGAATAGAAAAGGCTCCTGATTCATCTGTCACTGCCCCAATCGCTAATCCTTTCACATAAACATTAGCAAATTCCACCGGTTCATCTCCATGCAAAACCCTGCCTTTCAGCAAATAGCTTTGACCATATGCCTCAAAAGAGAATAGTAAAACATATACTAGAAAGAGGTAATTGTATCTCATAGACTTGGAGTAATTCTAAAATTAGATACGGCAAATTTACATTGTTAGATTAGTCTAACAAAATTGTTTTAAAAAATAATTCAGCATATTTGAATACTAAAGCAATAGATTATGGCATCACAAACCGAGGAAAACTACCTGAAATCTCTTTTTAACCTTGCAAACGAAAACAATGAGGTGAATATCTCCGAATTAGCTGCCCAGATGCAAGTCAGCATGCCCACAGTGAATAGTATGGTGAAGACTCTCCAAAAAAATGGTTGGTTGAATTATGAAAAGTATAAACCTGTCACCCTGACGCCAAAAGGAAAAAAAGAAGCAGCATTAATTATTCGAAAGCATCGATTGACCGAAATGTTTTTGGTGAATAAAATGGGTTTTGGCTGGGAGGAAGTTCATGAAATTGCCGAGCAGGTTGAACATATTCATGCCCCAAAATTCTTTGAGCGCATGGATGAAATGATGGGATTCCCGACTATAGATCCACATGGCTCACCGATTCCAGATAAGCAAGGTCGAATCCAGGAGATTAATTACCTTACACTATCGAAGTGTAAGGCCGGTCAAACTGTGATACTTGCTGCACTTACTAACTCCTCTACTGAGTTTCTGGAATTTCTCAATGGCAGGAATTTGAGTTTAGGGACAGAACTGAAAATCCTATCAAAAGAGGCTTATGATCAAAGTATAGTAGTCTCCTACCCAAATCACTCGAGCGAAACATTGTCTGAAAAAGTCTGTGAGAAGCTGCTGGTTAAAGTAGTAGAATAAGCATTTCCAAACCACATATCTTTTCAAACTACCTCCTAGTTTTTCCTCTTTGGTTAAATATTTGGTACATTTTACTCAAACCTATTTAATAAACATGATCATCGACGTACACACCCATATTAATAATTACCATGAAGAACGTGTTGTTTCCTTGGAGGACTGTCTAAATAAGCTAACTGAAACCATGCAGGAGAATGAAGTCGATTACTCACTTGTCCTCACTTCCTATAAAGTCAATGAACACCGACCAAGTACCAAAAAGGTGGTTGAGGCTATTGCTGACAGGAAAAACCTGGGTGTAGTAGCAGGCATCAGTTACCTTAATTACAATCACCATGATCTCCGGGAAATCGCAGAATACCCTGGAAGCTGGCCTGATTAAAGGATTGAAACTTTATCCTGGCTACGAACCATTTTACCCCAGTGATGCACGCCTTAAAGTAGTTTATGATATGGCAATCGAGTATGACGTGCCTGTCATGTTTCACTCCGGGGACACCTATGCACCCACAGGACGGGTAAAATATTCCCATCCTATACATCATGATGATCTCGCTGTGGATTATCCTGATTTGAAAATTGTAATCTGTCATGTAGGAAATCCATGGATCAAAGACTGCATGGAGGTCACCTACAAAAACAAGAATGTTCATGCCGACTTTTCCGGATTGGTTCTTGGAGATTTCTCGGAGAAATTTGAGCGCTGGATGAAAAATGAACTGGAGCAAATGATCACTTATGCAGGAAATCCCAAGTATCTCCTTTACGGAACAGATTGGCCAATTTCTTCTATGAAATCTTATTTAAACTTCATGAAAAACTTAGAGCTGCCTGAGGAAAAGAAAGAAATGATCTTGTGGAAAAATGCGGCTGAATTATTCAAGCTTGATGTCAGCAGTTTTAAATAAGTTTCTAAACTATCGATTGTAAGGGTATTCATTAATCCAATGAAACCCTCTTGCGACAAGTGGATATTCTGACACCAGTTTTCGAGTACCATTTACTTTGCTGATATTCTCGCCTATCTTCAACTCAAGTTCATATTCCTGATCAGAGAGTTCTCTTATGGATAGCTCATCCGGCTCTTCTTCATTCTCACGGTTTTTAATGCTGATTTTCCCATCAGGATTGATTTCTTGAATAGATAGAAACTCCCTTTCTCCATCTTTTCTTATTAACATTAAGTAGTTAGATTCCACCACTACTTTGTCCCAAGCTATAGCCTCATCAGCCTCGAATCCACTATAGATTCCCTCCCACTCATTTTGGTGTACCCGAAATTTTTGCCCTTGATAATGACCAACCATTCTCGTAATTGGAATAACACCAACATAGTAGATATTGATTAAAAGCCAGATAATCTGGTATTTCCTTTTCGTGAAATACGGCTTTAGCTCTCCCAAGCTGGTAGTCTTTTGAAGAAGAAAAAAATCAAAAATTGATTTCAAACTAGGTAATAATACCAGAATGGAGAAAACGAGAAGATGCGATGAAAATAGCTTTACGGGTACGTCGAAAGAGAAATTCACTAAAACTATATTGGTACAAACGGCAATTGACATTAAAGCGCCTAATACAACGGTACGTCGGAAAAGCAATAAAAATCCAGCAAGGATTTCAGATACACCCATGAATATTTTATAGGTATCAGAATAACCAAAAAACCTCCATGCTAAGCCCATAGGAGACATTTCCCCGTAAAGTACGTCCATACTATATAGACTTCGGTTCAGGGAATTGACCAACCAGAAATTTGGCTACTCCATAGGAAATGAGCGTTAGCCCAACAAAATAACGTGCATACACCAATGACCATTTGTAGAAACCACTGGCATTTTCCCGCACTTTCTTTATGAAAATCATGATCAAACTAATGACGAATGACACGATGATCATTGCTGGAATCATTACATAATCAAAAGTAGTATCACCACTTCCAGTCATCTCAATTTTTTCAAGAGTTTCAATTCCAAGAATAGATTTGCCGAAAAAAAGTATAAAACTGGTCTTTAACTGAATAAAATACTTGCTGAATAATTCGTAAGTAAAAGGGATGTTATCCAGAGGAAAAGGAAATCCATAAATAAAAATATAGAGACCTACCCAGATCATCAAAAAGCCCTTTAAAACAGTTATTTTCTTCATAGTTTAGATAAATTACCTTGTCAAAATAGGTGAAAATCTAAAATTAAGGAAACGAAAATCAGGCTCTTAACTAATTTTATGAGTGCTTCTGAATAGAACTTTTTCAATTATTTCAAAAAGAAAGTCACTTACCTCATTTCCTGAAACACAAGACGCCTAAAAAGCAAAAAACCACCTGCCGATCTCTCAGAAGGTGGTTTTTCTATGAAAATCTAAATAAGGTTAGCGAACTACTTTTTTGTAATCGGTCACCAAATGCTTGATGAAAAACTCCATCATTCTGTCTCTGTTCAAGGCAGTATGACCTCCATCTGGAGCGATCTGAACTTCAATGCTTTTGCCTGCATCCTGAAACGCTTTGATCAGCATCAAAGAATTGGAAGGGTGTACGTTGTTATCTGCAGTTCCAAAGAAAATCAACAATTCGCCTTGTAATTGGTCTGCTTTGTTCATCAGGCTAAATCTATTGTAACCTTCCTCATTATTATCCAACGTACTCATGAAACGCTCTGTATAGATATTATCATACAATCTCCAGTCCGTTACTGAAGAGTTTGCAACAGCCGCGTGAACCAACTCTGGGAATCTAAGCAACATGGAAGCTGCGGTAGTTCCACCATAAGACGTCCCGTAAACACCTACTCTATCCTTATCGAAATAAGGTCTGTCATGAAGTGATTTGATGCCTTCGGCAAAATCATCCATCTCAACCAAACCGAGATTTCCGTATAACTGATCTAGTAATTTCTTACCTCTACCTTTTACATTTCTACCATCGATATTCAATACCAGAAAGCCATATTCTGTCAATGGATCCGGAAGTGTAAAGTTCTCGCGAAATGCATTTGTAGCTGGTCCACCGTAATTACTTAAGATAACAGGATACTTTTTGCTAGGATCAAAATCAGATGGGAAGTGAATCATTCCATGTAATTCCGTCACACCGTCTTTAGAAGTAAAGGTGAATACCTCAACTTTTTTCAAGCCAAGCTCCTCAAATTTGCTCATGTCACTTTTCGCCAACTCAGCGACCACTTTACCTTTGGCATCCACCAAATTAGTGAATGGAGGGATGTCATGAGTTTGGGCTATATCCACAAAATATTTTCCGTCCGGAGAAATCGATACTGAGTGATTTAGTGAAGGATCAGTCAATCTAGTATCTTTCTTACCATCCAATTGTACACGGTGAAGCTGCATTAGCATGTGATTGTCTCCACTACGAGCCATGTAATAAAGTAACTCAGCATCCTCATCCACTTTGACGATATTAGAAACCTCAAAAGGATGAGTGGTAATAGCATTGACCAATGTTCCATCAAAATTATACAAGTAGTAATTATTGAAACCTGATCTCTCGGAAGCCCATATAAAGTGCTCACCATCTTCCAAAACTTTCATTTCAGGAGAATTCTCCACAAAACTTGGAAGCCACTCTTCACGGATCACCGTTCTACTTTTACCAGTTTCCGGGTTGGCAGCGCGAAGCTCAAGGATATTCTGACGTCTGTTAGTGCTGTGGAAAAGCAATTCTTTGCCATCAGGAGTCCAAGACAGATCATAAATGTAAGTTCCTAAATCCCCGTCACTGTAAGGCTTACCATCTCTGATGTCCAATTCGGTCATCTTTTTTGTAGCCAAGTCATAGACCATCAAATCAACTGGAAGATTTGGCTCACCAACTTTTGGGTAGGCCTCTACTTCTAAGGAATCATATAATTCCAACTGATTCAAAAGCACATAATATTTTTTTACATCCTTTTCATCAAATCTATAGAAAGCGATTTTGCTACCATCAGGAGACCACCACATGGCAGTGTTTTGGCTTAATTCCTCACCATAAACCCAAGTAGCAATCCCGTATTTAATCTGATTTTCTTCGTTGCCATCCGTGGTGATAGCTATTACATTGCTACCATCAGCATTGCTGAGGAACATATTTCTATCCTTGGTGAATGCTTTGTATTTGCCATCGGGAGACTCTGCTGAATCAAACTGACGCCCTCTGGCTGGTCGGTTCCAAGCTCTTCGCTCAGGCTTAGGGATTTCTCCAGCTTCCGTCGCTTTTTTTGTTTTTACAGAAAAAGACTGAAGTTTGCCATTTTCGACATATTCAAAAGATTTGCTGTCTTCAGCCCAAGTTACATTTAGGCTTCCAGGTTTTACCGCAGACCTCAATTGAGGGGCTATTTTTTGATATTGCTCATAGCCAGGCATGCTTTTTAGCTTGTCTTGAGCTTGTGAAACTGAAATGGTTGTAGCTAAAGCCGCAGCCATTGTAAGGAAGAACTTATTCTTCATATACTATTCGGGTTAAGTTTATTCTAGTTGCGATGATACTATTTTTAGCTGTAAAAAGCAGGGATAAATACACGATAGGTTGCTGGGACTCATTAAATATTACTTTTCACGCTAATGTCATTCAGGTAAAATCTGATTACCCGGCTTAGAAATTTGTAACCAAGAAGGAATATTGTGCATCCTAAGGATAATCAACTGACTTTCATTATGAAGCCCTTAAATTCAGCATTTAAGCTTTTCTCAGGAATATTTTTCCTCTTACAACTTAATTCTCTATCTGCATTTTCTCAATCATTAGCAGTTAAGATTGACTCTTTGCTGGAAACCACTTTTTCACCAGATGGTCCAGGAGCAGTTTTCTTAGTGGCAAAAGCTGGCGAACCTATTTATAGAAAAGCATTTGGGAAGGCAAACTTAGAACTCAATGTCTCCATGACTCCCGCAAATGTCTTTGAAATTGGTTCCATGACCAAGCAGTTTACTGCCATTTCTATTTTGATGCTACAGGAGCAAGGAAAGCTTCAGCTTGATGATGAAATCACGAAATTTATCCCAGACTACCCTACTCAAGGCAAAAGAATCACAGTCCATCATCTGTTAACTCACACATCTGGAATAAAAAGCTTCACCAGTATGAAGTCTTTAAGAGCTATCGAAAGGCAAGATCTTACTCCTGCCGAACTGGTAGATTTCTTCAAAAACGAACCGATGGATTTTGAGCCCGGAGAGGAGTTCAAATACAACAACTCAGGCTATGTGGTTTTGGGATATATCATCGAAAAGCTATCAGGAAAAACTTTTGCTGATTTTGTCCAAGACAATATTTTTCAAAAACTCGGAATGAATTCTTCCCAATACGCCAGCCATTCCCAGGTCATAGAAAACCGAGCCTATGGTTATCATCAAAAAGATAATTATGTAAATAAGAATTACATCAGTTTGAGTTTGCCGTATTCTTCCGGCTCGCTGATGTCCACCGTAGATGACATGCTCAAATGGAATGAAGCGCTCAAAAAGAATTCGCTTATCAAAGCAGAAACCAAGGCCAACGCTTTTGAAAATCACACCTTGAACAACGGCGACAAGATCAATTACGGCTACGGCTGGCATATCAGCAATATAGATGACTCCCCTAGTTTAGAGCATGGTGGAAGTATTTTCGGCTTCAAATCCATGGGAGTCTATTTACCCGAAGAAGATATTTATGTGATCGGATTTAGCAATTGCGACTGCAATTCGCCTACTACTTTGACTAGAGATATTGCTCACCTTACCTTGGAGAATTTTTAGCTACCAGATTAATTTATATGTTCTATTGAGATCATCTCTGCAACAACCCCCTGATCCTTATGAATTGAATTTCCCTCCTCACAAAATCTCCATATATTGGATTTGTAAAGTAAAAAACCCTACTATAACCTTATTTATGGAATACAGAAAGTTAGGAAACACTGGTTTGGACCTTTCCATTCTAGGATTTGGAGCGTCGCCTATGGGAGATGTTTTTAATGTTTCTGACGAAAAAGACGGTTACCGAGCCGTGGCCTATGCGATCGATCATGGTGTTAATTTTTTCGATGTCTCTCCCTTTTATGGCCTTACCCTGGCAGAAAAGCGACTTGGAAATGCTTTAGAAGGAAAGCGGGACAAAGTGATTTTAGCAACTAAATGTGGGAGATATGACTTACAAGAATTTGATTTTTCTGAAAAAAGAATTCTAAAAAGTGTAGATGAATCTCTTGCCAGACTGAAAACAGACTATATAGATGTACTTCAGCTCCACGACATTGAGTTTGTAGAAAAAGAACAAATTCTTAATGAAGCCTGGCCAACCTTAGTCAAACTCAAAGAATCCGGAAAAGCACGATTCATAGGGATCACAGGTTTACCGGTAAACTACCTTGCTGAAATAACGAGAAATATAGACGTGGACACAGTTCTATCCTGGGCACATTATAATTTGCTGGAGGATGAAATCAACCGTGAACTCGTGCCACTTTCGAAGAAGAAAGGCTTCGGTCTGATGAACGCTGCACCTTTGATGCAACGCATTCTATCGGATGCTCCATTGCCAGCATGGCATCGTTCTCCGCAAGCAATGAAGGATATGCAATCCAAACTCTTGGCTCTTTGCGTTAGCTATGGAGTGAAGCTAAGCGATGTGGCTATTCGCTACGCCTTGGATCATCCTGATATTTCTACCACAATCGTAGGAATGTGTGATTTAGCCACCATCACCCAGAACGTAGGCGTGATTGATTTCCGAATTCCTGATGGACTTTTGGAAGAAATCGAAACGCTTGTCGCTCCAGTCAAAAACCAAATGTGGTACGAAGGGAAACTTGAGAATAATATATAAGCTGGGAGACCGAAGACGGGAGACGGAAGTGGCGTTCATCGCAAACAACGGAGAGCCTGTCCCGATTCGTCGGGAAGTGAAGCGATCTTAATGAGCTAATGAAATTGCTTCGTACCTCGCAATGACGGAAGAGTAAGACAATATGATTGTAAAAAGTAAAATATGTCAAGACAAATCAGGTATGGTTACCATTCCTTCGGTCTTCGGTCTCCCGTCTTCCTGCCTGTCAATCAAATAATAGAAGGTTAATATTATAATATAAGTCAAATCCAAAAACCTATTAAAACCAAACCTCATGAAAGCATTAGTACTTACAGATATCGGAAAAACTGAACTCCGTGAAGTAGCAAAACCAAGCCCAAAAGCTGGACAGGTTCTCCTAAAAGTCGGCATGGTTGGCTTTTGCGGAGGTGATCTGAATAGTTACAGAGGTCTTTTTCCGCTACAGGAATATCCAAATATCCTCGGACATGAAGTGGGAGGAACTATAGAAGAACTGGGAGATGATGTGCCTGAAAGTATAAAAGTAGGAATGAAAGTGACGGTTTACCCTTACTTGAATTGCGGAAAATGCATCGCTTGCCGCAAGGGCGCCCGCAATGCCTGCAAGGAAAATAAGACCATGGGCGTACGTCGCCCTGGTGCCATGTGCCGATACATTGCCTTGCCTTGGCAAGATGTGTTTCCTTCGGAAAAATTATCTCTTCGGGAATTAGCTTTAGCGGAGCCGCTAACAGTTGGTTTTCACTCTGTGAATCGCGCAAAGGTTACAGCTCAGGATCGAGTGGCAGTGATTGGTTGTGGAATTGTAGGATTAGGCGCAATAGCATCAGCCGTGAATAAAGGAGCTGAAGTGATCGCCATTGATCTGGACGACGCAAAGCTAGAAATCGCAAAAAAAATCGGTGTAAGCCACACCATTAATCCCAAGAAGGTGGATCTGCACCAAACATTGCAGGAAGTGACTACGAACGATGGTCCAGATGTAATCATTGAAGCTGTGGGCAGTCCGATCACTTATCGACAAGCTGTAGAAGAAGTTGCTTTTACTGGTCGGGTTGTCTGCATTGGATACGCAAAAGCACCCGTGGAATTCAATACTTCCCTATTCGTTCAAAAAGAAATAGAAATCCTCGGATAGAAACTGCACCACTGAATTCCCAGAGGTAATTGATTATTTGGAACAAGGAAAATTCCCAGTAAATGAAGTGATCAGCAAAGTGGTGACCATCGATGAGTCAGAAAAAGCGCTGGCAGACTGGGCTCAGGACCAGCAAGGAATAATTAAAATAATGATTGATTTTGACAAATAAGAAAATGATAAAATCCTGCGTAACGATTGCTCTAGTACCTGAAATTAAAAGTGGACCTTGGATTTTTTGGGAAGGCCTGGAAACTGGAATGGAAAAAGCTTCCCGACTTGGATTCGATGCAATAGAACTTTTCACAGCTTCGGCGGACGCGATTGCAATCCCAAGACTAAAAGAACTTCTTGAAAAATATAACTTAGAACTCGCTGCTGTAGGAACTGGCGTCGGAAAGGTAATTCATGGCCTGACCCTATCTGACCCGGATTCAAAAATTAGAGAGAAAGCCATTTTATTCATCTCTGATATGATTGACTTCGGAGCAGCTTTCGGAGCTCCAGCAATTATTGGCTCAATGCAGGGAAATATCTTACCCGGAAACGAACGGGAAGAAACCATATCTTGGTTGGCAGAAGGCTTGAATCAATTAGGCAAGCAAGCCGAATCCAAAGGAGTTACACTGATCTACGAACCCCTAAATCGCTACGAAACCAACTTGCTCAACACCATTGAAGATGGTTCAAAATTCCTAGAAAGTCTGGAAACCAAGTCTATAAAACTTCTGGCCGATCTATTTCACATGAATATTGAAGAAGGGAACTTAGAAGAAAGCATCCTGAATTGGGGCAAATACATTGGGCATGTTCACTTTGCAGATAGCAATAGAAGACCTATGGGTTTTGGACATACTTCGATGAAGCAAATAGCCCTGGCGCTGAAAGCAGTTGGTTACACTGGCTATGCTTCGGCAGAAGCTTTTCCTTACCCGACCCCTGATGAAGCAGCTGAGAAGACGATAGAGGAGTTTAGGAAATGGTTTCGGTGATTTGAGATTTGAGATTTGAGATTTTTGAACCTCCATCCTATAATAAATGGTATGAACTAGAAATCCCCCTTGCCCCCTTTGACTAAGGTTTCGATTCCAAATACGACAAGAAGTCCAAGGGGGAGCCACCTAAATCCCTGATTTTAGTTTCAATCTCTAATCTCCTTTCTCAAATCTCTTGATTCTAGATTCTTGAATCTAGTATCTTAAGTCTAAAGTCTTAAATCTAAAACATAAAAAATGAAACGTTTCGCACTAACACTAGACCTCATTGATGACGAGGAATCTATCAAAGAATACGAGCAGCATCACGCTCCAGGCGCTGCCTGGCCCGAAGTGACACAGCACGATATAGATGCTGGAATTCTGAATATTGAGATTTTCCGCACGGGCAATCGCATGTTTATGCTGCTGGAAACGGTGGATGAGTTTGATTTCGAAGAAAAAGCAAGGTTTGATGCTACAAATCCCAAAATAGCTGAATGGGAAGCTTTTATGTGGAAATACCAGCAACCGATTCCTTGGGCTAAGCCTGGAGAAAAGTGGGTGCTGATGAATAGAATCTTTAAGTCTGGAGCCTAATTAACAATAATTGATTAGCTGATTTCTCATTTAATTGGCATTTTGCTGACTCACACACTTTTATCCTTATGAAAAAACTTTCTCTTTTATTCTCCCTGGTTTTGCTCAGTTCAACATTGCTCTTTGCGCAAAACACGATGAACCCTCCAAAAGGATATGATCATGATACAGGAATAATGGTTTCTATGCTAGAAAACCTTAGAGCAAGAATTATTCATAGTACCCAGGGACTCAATCAAGATCAGACAGATTTCCTCTTAGATGAGAAAGCCAACCGAATCGGAGCAATGATTATGCACTTGGCCGCTACGGAAGTTTACTACCAAGCTTACACTTTTGAAGGCAGAGGATTTAATGAGGAAGAAAAAGAGAAATGGGAAACTGCTTTGAACCTAGGCGATGAGGCAAGAGCTGAATATGTAGGAAAACCCATCCAGTATTACTTGGATATATGGGCGCAGGTTCGCCAAAAAACCCTGGAAACCCTTAAAGAAAAAGACGATAAATGGTTTGCTAAACTTGCTAAAGGCGGGCAGACTGACAATCATTGGGCTTGGTTCCATGTGATGGAACATCAGGCAAATCACATGGGGCAAATCAATATGCTAAAAAGTCGATTACCTGAGTAATCCTTAAAATCTCTTATAAACAAAAACGGCTGCTAATTAATTAACAGCCGTTTTTTTAGTTTTAGTATCCCAGAGTTTTTAACATACTCTCCTCAGTTTGGTCTTCTGCGAAAAGTCGATGGGTAACATTTCCGTCCTCATCTCTATCAATCAACACATGTTTTGGTGCTGGAATCAAACAATGCTGGATTCCACCATATCCACCGAGAGATTCTTGATAAGCACCTGTATGGAAGAAGCCTAAATACTGAACTTTCTTCTCAGGTTTTGGGAGGTAAATATTGAATTGGTGAGCTTCTGAATTATAATAATCCATGCTATCACAAGTCAAGCCACCGAGATTGATGTTATGATACTCAGCATCCCAGTTATTTACGGCTAACATGATGTATTTCTGGTTAAGACCCCAGCTATCAGGCAATTGCGTAATAAATGAGCCATCTATCATATACCAAAGCTCCTTGTCGTTTTGCAGCTTTTCTTCCAAAACTGAATAGAGCACTGCTCCACTCTCTCCTACTGTATAGCTTCCAAATTCCGTGAAAATATTTGGTTCGTCCGTGTTGTTTTTACCACACATCCACTTGATATTCTTCACGATTTGCTCCGCCATGTATTGGTAGTCATAATCGAAAAAGACATTCGTCTTGATCGGCCAACCGCCTCCAATATCCATGGAATCCAATGTTGGTGAGATCTTTTTCAAATCCACATATTTCTGGATAAAGCGCGTCAGTTCAGACCAATAATAGGCGGTATCCCGAATACCTGAATTGATAAAGAAATGCAGCATTTTCAGGCTTACATTCGGATTATCCTTGATTTTATCTTCGTAAAGCTTGATGATATCATTGTATCTCACACCTAATCTAGAAGTATAAAAACCAAACTTTGGCTCCTCATCTGCTGCGATTCTGATCCCCACCTGGAAAGGCACTTTCACATGCTCCAGGTAATAATCGATCTCTGTCAAATTATCCAAAACAGGCACGCAGTTCACGAAACCGTCATTGAGCAACTCCGTGATGTATTGCTTATAAAGCTCACGCTTGAAACCGTTACAAACGATAAACGTATTCTTAGTGATTTTTCCCTGAGCATAAAGACTTCTTACCAAAGGAATATCAAAAGTCGAGGAAGTCTCGATATGAATGTCATTTTTTAGCGCTTCATTCAGCACAAAGCTGAAGTGAGAAGACTTGGTGCAATAGCAATAAGTATAATTACCCTTATAATCGTGCTGCTCCATTGCATTCTTAAAATACGTCTTTGCGTTCTGAATACTTTCAGAGATTTTGGGCAAATAAGAAAGTTTGAGCGGAGTACCATAGGTTTCTATGATCTCCATCATATTCACTCCATTGAAATGCAGTTCATTGTTTTCAACTTTAAATTCCTTGGTTGGAAAATCAAATGTCTGCTCAATCAGATCCTTGTATGTATTCATTTGCAAAAATAATTGGTGTTAAAGCCCTACAAAAATTGCTTTTTATCGGATGAATTCAAATGAAAAAGGGACAAATCCCTGAAGACTGTCCCTATTATTAATGAATTGTAATGATTTCTTAATTTACTGCTGAATCCATCATTGCATTTTGTAGCAAAAATTGTTCGGATTTAAATTGATTTCTGTTCACAATCACCTCTTTCAGTACTTTTTTGAATTTCACTTCATTTTGCAAATGCAAAATCAACTGTGAAAAGAAAAGAGATACCTCAGTCTGACTGGATATTGGATAGTGAAAATAAACCGATTTTTCAGAAGAAGAGAACCGTAAATTCAAACTTGCTGGCTTTCCCGCCTCACTTAAGCCCCTAAATAACGGGTATAAATACTCAAAATCCTGCTCAAAGCTGCACATCCCTTGCATTACCATTCCAGCTTTTTGATTGAAAATCTTCACGATTTCCTTCTGATTAGCAGATACTTTAGAAAATCCATTGGCCAATACATTGACCTGTTCTATGGATGAAGGTTTTATTTGTGGTAATGCGCTCATTGTTTTGAGTTTTAGAATTAAACTATAAGCCAAATATAGAAGTGATTTTTATATTATCCTATATTCCCTATAATATTTATAGGGTTATTAAATAAATGTAATATATTTTCACATAACATACTGATTATTAGACTATAATTTAATTTCCTTAAGTTTATCCAAAGCCACATAAAGCTCTGAATCCTTCTTTGCGAAGCAAAATCTAAGAATTTTGTGATCTTTCTTATTAGAGAAAAACACGGAGATAGGGATGCTCGCCACTCCTATTTCCTTGGTAAGACGAACAGCCAAATCATAATCTGATTCTTTGGAAAGATGTGCATAGGACACCATTTGGAAGAAGCTTCCTTGGGCTGGGGTAAACTTAAAAGGGCTTTCCTTAAGTCCTTCACAGAACAAATCCCGTTTCTGCTGGTAAAAATCTGGCAAACTCAAATACCGATTTGGATCAGTCAAGTAATCAGCCAAAGCATACTGTAATGAAGGAGCCAAGCTGAATGTCAAAAACTGATGAATTTTCCTGAATTCTGCTGTGAGTTGCGGTGGAGCCAAACAATAACCAATCTTCCACCCCGTCACATGAAAAGTCTTCCCGAAAGAGCCACAGACAAAAGTTCTTTCCTTCAAAACTGGGTGAGTCAAAAGTGATAAATGCTTCCTCCCGTCAAACGTGATATGCTCATAAACTTCATCACTAACAACTAAAATATCTCTGTCCTGAATCAAATCTGCAAGGGTATCCAAATCCTCTTGTGTCCAAACGTAGCCACTTGGATTATGCGGGGTATTCACCATGATCAGGCGTGTTGTATCTGAGATTGCTGATTTCACCTTTTCCCAATCCACAGAAAAATCAGGCATTTCAAGCGGGACATAAACTGGAATTCCTCCGTTCAATGCTATAGCTGGAGCATAAGAATCATAGGCTGGATCAAATAATATAACTTCATCTCCCCGCCTCACAACAGCCGTCACCGCCGCATAAAGTGCTTCAGTAGCTCCAGAAACAACGGTTACCTCATTTTCTGAATTCAAGTCAACGCCATAGATCAGCTTAGTTTTATCAGCAATCCGCTCACGCAAAACAGGTATCCCACTCATCGGCGCATACTGGTTAAAACCCGCCTTCATGTATTTATTTACCAAGTCGAGTAATTCGGGATCACAATCAAAAGCAGGGAACCCCTGCGAAAGATTAATAGCTCCACAATCACTTGCAAGCTTGGACATTACTGTAAAAATTGTGGTCCCTACGTTGGGAAGTTTAGATAAAATAGGCATAGTTCAAAACTATTGATTTTGAAGTAAAATCTTATACTTCGTCTTGATTTCCCGCCGATGTGCGCAACTAAATACCGCAGATTTACGCCGATTTAACTAATGGAAAATTCATACTTACTAGATTATCAAATCTGCAGAAATCTTCTACCCTTCTCCGCGGGAATCTGCGGGAAAAACTAGAATCTAATAAATTGGCATTTCTATAATTTTAAAATTTGAACTTTGTCCATTGTCAATTGAACTTTGATTATTGATCATTTAAAGGCATTTTTAACTACTTTTGCCTTCCATTACCCAACCCACTATAACTTTAAATTCCTCTTAGAATGCGTGATATTAAATTAGTAGAAGTACGGTCAGAGATTGCCGCCGGAACCCGTGGAGCAAGCATGGGTATAGATGCTTTGAAAATTGCCAGCTTAGATAAGAAGTCTGACTTCTTCACACAGTTTGACCCTATCAACGTTCCTGACGCGAATAACTACCTATGGAAAGGCAACAATTTCCCACATGCTAAATACATCGATGGCGTTTATCAGGTTTTGAAAAATGTCTATTCCACGATCGAATCTTTACGTATGGAGAAAAAATTTCCTATCGTTTTGGCGGGAGACCACAGCACTGCGGCAGGCACTATCATGGGCATCAAAGCTGCCGATCCTGATAAGCGTTTAGGAGTGATTTGGATTGATGCACATGCTGATTTACACACACCATTCACCACTCCTTCCGGAAATATGCATGGAATGCCCTTGGCAATGGTTTCTCAATTGGACAATTTAGATTGTCAGGTGAATGAACCCTCAGAAGAGACTTTGGCTCTCTGGAAACGAATCAAGGCTATCGGCGGTGAATCTCCAAAAATTGATCCCAAGGATATCGTATTCATCACGGTACGCGATACCGAAGCACCGGAAGATCATCTGATCAAAAATTTCGGGCATCAAAAACTTCAGTACTCAGGAAGTCCGTTCAAAGGGGATTGATCAAATCTCTGCTGAAGCGTTGGAAACGCTGAAAGATTGCGATCAAATCTATATTTCCTTTGATGTGGATAGTTTGGATAGCTCCATCTCTGTGGGTACTGGTACTCCGGTGCCAGATGGCTTGACTGTACAGGAAGCGATAGAACTTAATGTCAAACTGATTCAGGATAAGCGAGTATGCTGCTGGGAAATCGTAGAAGTGAATCCTACCCTTGACTCGGAGAATCTAATGGCCGAAAACGCATTCGAAGTTCTAGAAGCAACAGTAAAGTCTTTGGTAGATAATTTTTAAGTTTATTAACCGCAAAGAGCACAAAGTGACACAAAGATGGAGCTAATGAAAGATCTGAATGAAGACGAACTATCAAACATTGTACTAGGTGCGGCAATTGATGTTCATACCCAGCTTGGTCCAGGTTTGCTCGAAAATGTTTACAAAAAAGTTTTAGCAATAAAACTGCAAAACTTAGGTTTGCATGTGGAAGTGGAAAAGACTATGCCAATTTTGATTGACGGAATTTCAATTGACCTAGGGTATAAAATCGACTTATTGATTGAAGACAAACTGGTTATTGAGTTAAAATCAGTCAAAGAAATCTCTGACGTTCACGTAGCCCAAACTATTAATTACTTAAAAATGGGAAAGTACAAGTTAGGGTTGATCATAAACTTTAATGTTTCAAAATTAAAATACGGTATCAAAAGAGTAATCAACACTAAAGGCCCAAGACCTTTTTAAATAATACCTTTGCGAACCTTCGTGCTCTTTGTGGCTCAAAAAAAACATGAACATACAAGAATCAATACATAACGGCATACAGCTTGCCTTTCAGAATATCTTCAATCACGATCTGCCTTTGGAGCAGATCAGCCTCGCTCCTACGCGGAAGGAATTTGAAGGAACTTACACCTTCGTGGTTTTTCCCTACCTGAAAGTGTCCAAAGCAACTCCTGAGGTCACAGCAAATCTAATCGGTGAATACTTGAAAGAAAACGTGGCTGAAGTTGCTGGTTTCAATGTAGTGAAAGGCTTCCTGAATCTAGAACTGAACAACATGATCTGGGTGGATGTTTTCCAAAAGCTATTTGCCAACGAAAACATAGGCCAACTTCCTGCAAACGGTCAAAAGGTGATGGTGGAATATTCTTCTCCTAATACCAATAAACCTCTTCACCTTGGTCACCTCAGAAATAACTTTTTGGGATTTTCGGTCGCAAACATCGCTGGAGGCAAATGGGTACGAAGTCATAAAAGCCAATTTGGTAAATGACCGAGGAATTCACATTTGTAAGTCTATGGTAGCATACCAGCATTTCGGGAATGAAGAAACTCCAGAATCCTCCGGATTGAAAGGTGACCACTTGGCTGGAAAATATTATGTGATTTTTGACCAGAAATACAAAGAGCAAATTGCTGAATTGAAGGAGAAAGGTCAATCTGAAGATGAGGCTAAAAAGAATGCTCCTTTATTCCTTGAAGCGCAGGAAATGCTTCGCAAATGGGAGGCAAATGACGAGGAAGTTGTCTCGCTTTGGAAGCAAATGAATACCTGGGTTTACGCTGGTTTTGAAAAGACTTACCAGCGCATGGGAGTTAGCTTTGACAAATATTACTATGAGTCTGATACATACCTTCTAGGAAAAGACATAGTTACCGAAGGGTTAGAAAAAGGTGTATTCTTCAAAAAAGAAAACGGCTCGGTTTGGGTGGATTTAACTGATGAGGGACTGGACGAAAAACTGGTTCTTCGCGATGATGGAACCTCTGTTTACATCACCCAAGATATGGGTACAGCTGATTTGAAGTACGATGATTTTGGAATAAGCAAGTCAGTATATGTAGTTGGTAATGAGCAAGATTACCACTTTGATGTTTTGTTTAAGATTATGCGTAAACTAGGCCGTCCATATGGAGAAGGACTTTACCATTTATCATATGGCATGGTAGATTTGCCAACAGGTAAAATGAAGTCCCGAGAGGGAACCGTAGTAGATGCTGATGACTTGATGCAAGAGATGGTGGACACTGCCGCACAGCATACCAAAGAACTTGGTAAAATTGACGGCTTCAATGAGGAACAGGCAGCTGAACTCTATGAAACACTAGGAATGGGTGCTTTGAAATATTTCTTGCTAAAAGTGGATCCTAAAAAACGAATGCTCTTCAATCCTCAGGAATCCATAGAATTTCAGGGCAACACTGGACCATTTATCCAATATTCGCATGCTCGAATTGCTTCAATACTAAGAAAAGCTGAACAAATTGGTGTCGAGTACAAACAAGCGGACTTCTCTAAAGTTAATAAAGTAGAAGAGTCAGAATCAAGCTTGATTTACCTATTGAATGATTTTGAAAAGAAAATATCCCAGGCTGGATTGGATTATTCCCCTGCCATTTTAGCACAATACCTTTTCGATTTGGCGAAGGAATACAATAGATTCTATGCGGATCTTCCTATATTTCTTGAAAATGATCCAACCATTCTTGCTTTCCGAGTGGCGCTTTCGGCTCATACCGCAAAGACCCTCAGGAAAGGAATGCAATTACTTGGAATCGCAGTACCCGAACGAATGTAACTATGAAGAATTTACTATTTCTAGGCTGTTTTTTGTTGCTCATGAGTGCCTACTCTATAAGCAAAACTTCTGTTTTAAAAGCTAAAAACACCTCTATTGATAAAGAAGTTATGGCTCCATCATTCTATGAATTCTCCATGAAAGACCTAAATGGTGAAATGGTTGATTTTAGTTCCTTTAAAGGAAAGAAGGTGATGGTAGTCAATGTCGCTTCCAAATGCGGATATACTCCGCAATACGAAGAATTGCAGAAGCTTTATGCAGAGCATAGTGACAAAATCGTGATTTTGGGCTTCCCTGCTAACAATTTTGGAGGTCAGGAGAAACGTGGATCAAACGAAGAAATCAAATCTTTTTGCTCTGAAAACTACGGTGTGACATTTCCAATGTTTGAGAAAGTTTCTGTAAAAGGATACGACAAGCACCCTATTTACAGATGGCTTTCGGATGCTAAGCAGAATGGCTGGAACAACGAAGAACCTAGCTGGAATTTTTGCAAGTACATCCTAAATGAGGAAGGCGAACTCATCAACTATTTTCCTTCCAAAGTATCTCCATTGGATCAGGAAATAATAGATCTTATAAATGCCTAATTAGAAGATTTCGGACTGAGTGAAACAAGCTATTCAAACAAAAAAAAAGGCCTGGCTGCATGCGGTCAGGCTTCGTACATTACCACTAGCCCTAGCAAGTATCTTTGCAGGTTCTTTTTTGGCAGTATACAAAGAGGTTTTTCGTTGGGAGATTTTATTACTCGCTTCATTGACCACTATCTTTTTGCAGATTCTGTCAAATCTTTCGAATGACTATGGAGATACCATTCATGGGGCTGATCATCAGGATCGCCAAGGTCCAATGAGAGCAGTACAATCTGGATTAATTTCTTTGCCTGAAATGAAAAAAGCGATGTATCTCTTTGGGGCAATGGCATTAATTTCAGGGTTGCTTTTGCTCTATTTCGCTGTTCAGGATTGGTTGCTTTTTGGGATATTTTTGGGTTTAGGGCTGGCTTCCATCTGGGCTGCTATTTCTTACACTTCAGGAAATAATCCCTACGGATATGCAGGATTGGGAGATATTTCGGTGTTTATATTCTTTGGTTTGCTCGGTGTTTTTGGCACCTTTTTCCTCCATAGTTTGACTTGGGATGATTCCATAATTTGGATTGGAATTGCTTTAGGGCTTTTCAGCACAGCTGTGTTGAACATCAATAACATCCGTGATATTGAGTCAGACACCACTGCTGGGAAAAAATCTATTCCAGTGAGAATCGGAAGAAAAGCTGCAAATATTTACAATTGGTTCTTGATTTTAGGGGGCAATTATTGCCTGTTGATATTTGCCTTTGTCACCAAAGAGTGGACTACTTTATTGGCGTTAGCGCTTTTCCCGCTAATGATCCGCATTGGCATAAGTGTACAGAAAGGAAAGAATTCAGAAGCGATTGATCCCAATCTCAAAAAAATGGCTCTCAGCACCTTGGTTTGGGTGATATTATTCGGAATTGGTTTAGTTTTTTTAGGAAAAAGCTGACAAAAGTCCTTTTCTATTCTTTTAAATAAGGCTAATTTGGGGTAAACCAATGAACTCAGCTATCATGACAAAAGTACTTGTGCCTTACGACTTTTCAGAGCAAGCTAATAACGCCCTGAATTTTGCAACCACCATATCATCCAAATTTGATCATGTGGAAATTATGGTATTACACGTAGTTGAAGTACCTAGTTCTTCGGGTATGGGAACTATGGGTGGTGGCGAAGTGATGCCTGAAATGGAAAGCCAAATGTTCTTCATTGAACTGATGGATAGACGCAAGGAGCAATTCAAAGAACTGGAAAATAAGCATGCAGGAAGCAAGTATGGCTTCAGTACAAAAATCGTATTGGGCAATGCTTTTCAAAATATTTCTTCGGCTATTATAGATGAAGATCCTGATTTGGTAATTATGGGATCAAAAGGCTCCGATGGAATAGAAGAGGTATTAATAGGAAGTAATACTGAAAAAGTAGTAAGAACTTCCCATTGCCCTGTGATGACCATAAAAGCGAATACAAATCCAGAGAAAATCAAGAAAATAGTTTTTGCAAATGATTTCAGAGAAGGTCAGGACGAATTAGCCAAACGCATAAAAAATCTTCAGGAATGGTTTGACGCAGATCTTTATTTAGTGGTGATCAATACTCCTGGAAGCTTTGAAACTTACTCGGGAATCTGCTGCTAGGATTAAATATTTTGTTAACAAATACGAAATAAAACACGCAGTGGCGGAGATTTACAATTCAGATTCCGAGGAATCTGGCATCGTAGAATTTGCAGAAGATATCGATGCTGACCTGATCGCAATGGCTACTCATGGTCGTACAGGTCTTGTTCATTTATTTACCGGAAGTATTGCCGAGGACGTGGTAAACCATGCCAAGCGCCCTGTTTGGACATTTAAAGTAAAATAATTCAAAAATTTAGTAACGAATACCTACTCTTCGGGGTGGGTATTTTCATTTGATATGGCGAAAAAAAATAACGATTGGAAAAAACGCGATGGTGTCGTGTATTCTACTAGCGATGATTTTGAGTTTCAAACTGGAAATGATGAAGACGAAGATACACTGCCTGCAAATCAGCAAGACTTAAAAGTGTTACTTGACAAAAAAGCTAGAGCTGGCAAAAAAGTCACGCTAATTGAAGGTTTTATAGGTAGTGAGGAAGATTTAAAAGAGTTGGGGAAAATGCTCAAAAACAAATGTGGTGTCGGTGGATCTGCTAAAGACGGAGAAATCCTGATTCAAGGTGATCACAGAGACAAGATAGTCCAAGTCCTTCAATCCGCAGGGTACAAAGCCAAAAAGTCCGGAGGATAATCACCCATTGATTACCTCTTCCTCCAAATTCCTCACATCTACACTCACCTTCATCTCCTGCTCACTACCACTGTACACAATTCCTTTTAAGGGCGTGACATCTGCAAAATCACGCCCAACAGCTACACGAATGTGCTTATCATTAACCAGAAGGTTATTTGTTGCATCAAACTCTATCCATTCATGGCCCGGAACATAAATAGCAATCCAGGCATGAGATGCGTCGGCTCCGATCATTTTAGGCTTGCCAGGAGGAGGTAAAGTCTCAAGATACCCACTAACATACTTTGCAGACAATCCAATTGACCTCAAGCATGCTAAAGAAAAATGTGCAAAATCCTGACACACTCCCTTTTTGTGTTTAAACACTTTCTCAAGCGGGGTACTGATATCAGAAAATCCCGGAGTAAAAGCAAAGTCATTGAATATTCTTGTATTCAAATCAAGCATAGCTTCCATTATAGGACGTCCTGGAGTGAAGGATTTTAAGGTATAATCACTTATCCCATCTATGAAGTTTACATGTTTTGACTCCAAATAATATTGTCGAACATCCGTAGAAGTCTTTGTGGAATGAAGCAACTCCACCACTTTTTCCCAAGGCATAGTATCAGTAGGTTTGATTGAAACCCAAGCCGGAGAAGATAGCTCAACAACACTTTTGGAAGTCACTGTGAGATTCTTGTGCGATCGTTCTACTGAAAAATAAAGGTATTTATTTCCAAAAAAATCTACTCGCTCTATCTCCGTGCTAGGCTTTGGACTGATCTCACAAAAGTATTCTTCAACATTCTGAAAAGGGAGATCAGGCGGAATCTGAAACATCAAATTATGACATAGAACCGCTGGGAAATCATAGATATAATTAGTGATATGTGTGACCTTATATTTCATGCGTCTAGACTGAATTTCTTATTTTTTTTGCACTACCATTAACAAACTTCATTTGAGAAAAGCACACATTAATATGTTTAACCTGCAGATTAATACTGGAGTTAGGCTCGATTTCATATCTCCGGAATAACAGAAGATTGAATCATACTGTCCCTGGTATCTGTATGGCTAAAATATTTTTCATAAATAGAATCCGAAGTTTCATGCAATAGCCCAATGATTTCATCCAACAGCACGCGCAACTCCACAAATTCCTGAGTAACAACATTAGGAATAGATATCACATCAATATCGCATAACCTGATTTTGGTGATAGCTTGAAGTAATTTCTTTCGCTCTATGCTAAAAAGCTCCTTTTCATCTTGATTAGGAAGGGTTTTCAAGTGATTATCAATTTCCGACAGCTGGTATATCAATGATCTGGGGTTATCCTCATGCAAAATCAATAGACTCAAAACACCATGCATCTCCAGATTAGAACGATAGCGATATCTGTAAGTCACCAAACTTTCATTGCAGCGTAGTGTATCCTCCATCAACTCTTTGTTTGACTCAGAATCAAAAGACTTGGTTAACATTCCTTTTAGGATCAGACAGTTGTTAGACGCAGACTCTATAAATCTTCCAATATTTAGCAAATGCCAAGTCGGCTCTCGGGTCATGTTATCAATATTCAATCCGTAAAAAGCCATTAATTTCACCACCATGTTATCTAAGCTTTGATAAGCTTGCATTAAGGTGGTGTCAGAATCCCGCATTTTAGTAAGTTCTTCGGAAATATTGTCCAGAATTCTCCACGTATCCAAACTCAATCTATCTCTTACAGCATATGCATTGGTAAGAAAAGACTGGATTGAATAGGCCAGGCTTCCAGGTTTCTTTACGTCGTGTACCAAAGCCAGTAACTGAGCCTCTGGATTTTTCAAATTCTTTTTAGTCGTAAACCCTGGCATTGTCCCAGTCATGACGGTGAGCGTTTGAAGCAAAGTGCTTAAAACTGGATTCTCATGAACATGAATATCTTCATCTGCTTCATTGTATGAAAGAAGCGTCATTCGCATCAAGCGTACCGAATAGGCTGAGCGTTCCAAATACCTTCCTAGCCAAAATAATCGTTCGCCAGTGCGACTTGGGAGTACATTTCTTACCAAAGGCTGGATTTTAATCGCTTTGGCAACTGGCGCAGGTACTTCTTTTCCTTTACCTAAAACCCAAGTATCCTTGCTGATTCCTCCTGTTTGATTTGAAACCAAAAAAGCCCCCTTCTCAGGAGAACTCCTCGATAAGCCACCAGGCATCACTTTATAGTTTTTATTTTCAGTGTCAGCAACTACATAACTTCGAAATACAGCATTTCTAGCTACCAGCTTATTGTTAATCCAAGAAGGTGTGGTAGAAAAATCAACCATTTCCTGCCCCACAAACATGTAAGGGCTACTTCTGATTTCCCGTTTTAAGTTTTCTATTTCCACCTTGCTAAGGTTACCACCAAAAACAGATTTCTTGTGTGTACCTCGATAGATATTTCGAATCACTAAAGATTCAATATGCTCAAACACATATTTCATCTCAGTTGGCTGACCGCACCACCAAGTTGCAACTGAAGGCAAAATCAAATCCTGCCCCAGCAAATGCCTACTAATTTTCGGCAAGAATGCCATTAAGCCAGGATTCTCTAATACCCTGCACCCTAATGGATTAATCACCAATACTTTTCGCTGTCGCACGGCCTCCATCAATCCTACTACTCCCAAGTGAGAGTCATTTTTCAACTCCAGAGGATCACAAAAAACATCATCAACTCTCCTGATAATTACATCTACTTTCTCTAGGCCTTTAATAGTCTTCAGCCACACGTAACCATCACTTACGGTGAGGTCTTCTCCAAAAGCAAGCGTAAATCCCATAAATGAAGAAATGTAGGCATGCTCAAAAAAGGTCTCGTTAGTAGGGCCGGGCGAAAGCAAAACTACCCTAGGGTTTTCCTTATTGTTAGTAGTTAAATTACTTAGTGTGTTTTTAAAGGTTTGATAATAGGAGGTAATTTTACGGGCATGATTTTCACGGATTAGATCAGGAAAAACCCGTGTCATTGCTGCTCTATTTTCAAAAGTATATCCAGAACCAGAAGGAGCATCTGTTCTATCGTGAAGCACCCACATTTTGCCATTTGGACCACGAGCTAGATCGGAAGAGTACTGGATAAGTTGCTGCTCACCATCTAACTTGATGTTATGCGCTTGTCGCAAAAAACCTCCGTGATTATAGATCAATTCAAAAGGAATACGCCCCTCCTTTATCAAGGTCTGATCTCCATATAAATCACTTAAAATCAGATTCAAAAGTTCTGATCTCTGAAGTAAGCCTTTCTCTATTCCTTCCCACTCTTCATTACTGAATACCATAGGAACAGGATCCAACATCCACGGTCTATTCATCCCATTGGGATCACCATAGACATTGTAAGTCACGCCATTTTCACGTAATTGACGACCAACCTCCTCATGAAATTGCCCCATACGTTCAGTTCCTATCTGATCGTAATATTTGGCAATTTTCTCCCAATGAGAATGGATTTTACCTTGGTCGGTTGCCATTTCATCCAAAAATGGCGCATTATTGAACATTTTGTCAATAAGATAAGACTCAATCATATCGCAAAAATGAACTTATTGCAGGTGAAATAATAAACAATTATCGTTTTTTATACCGCCTGAGATCCATAGTATAGGGAAATTCAGGATTAATAATCTCAGCAGTCGCTTCATAGTGTCTTTGGCCTTCTGATTTAGTAATGTAACGACCCGATTTATGGTCTTCTTGTACAGCAGTCTTTGCTTCATTTGGTGTAGGCGTAATTGTATGGCCAAAATCAAAGAATCGGGAAATTCTCCGCGCTTCAGCCTCGTTGCTGTTAATCGGGAAATTATCATAACTCCTACCTCCTGGATGCACTACATGATACTGGCAGGCTGCCACAGATTTCTTTGTCCAAGTATCATACAAGTCAATCACTAATGGAGTATCAATCCCTATTGTAGGGTGCAACGCAGAAAAAGGCTGCCAAGCCCGATAGCGGATTCCCGCTACAAACTCGCCTTGCACTCCCGTATTTTTCAGTGGAATTCTATATCCATTACAAAGCAAATGATATCTGGAATCAGTCAAGCCTGTGATTTTGACTTGTAACCTTTCCAATGAAGAATCTACATATCGAGCTGTTCCGGAGCTCGACATCTCCTCTCCCAACACATGCCAAGGCTCGATCGCCATCTTCATATCTATATGAATATCATCCGATTGAAGCTCTCCAATAAAAGGAAAACGGAAGGAGAAGAATGGGTCAAACCAAGCAATATCAAAATCATAACCAGCCCCTTTTAGATCATTGACCACTTCCAGCATGTCCTTTTCACAATAGTGTGGAAGCAAGAATTTGTCATGCAATGAAGTCCCCCATCGCACGAGTTTGTGATCGTATGGCTGTTTCCAAAACCAGCTCATCAAGGCCCGGATTAACAGCAACTGCACCATGCTCATCCGATAATGCGGCGGCATATCAAAGCCTCTGAATTCCAAAATACCCAAGCGACCACTACTGGAATCGGGAGAATAAAGCTTGTCAATGCAAAACTCAGCTCGATGTGTATTTCCGGTAATATCAACCAGCAGGTTTCTGAAAATCCGATCTACCATCCAGAATGGGATCTCATTTTCAGTACCATTGGGAACTTGCTGGAAAGCCAATTCCAACTCGTAAAGCATATCATCTCGTCCTTCATCTACTCTTGGAGCCTGACTAGTTGGGCCAATAAATTGAGTAGAAAATAAATAGGATAACGCAGGGTGATGTTGCCAATACGTGATAAAACTCTTCAACACATCAGGCCTTCTCAGCAAAGGACTGTTTTCAGGCGAGGAACCTCCAAGCGTAATGTGATTTCCCCCACCTGTGCCGGTATGCTTTCCATCTACATTGAATTTTTCAGAAATGAGACGGGATTCACGGGCTTTTTCATAAAGCACTTCGTAATTATGTGTCACCTCTTTCCAGCTTTTTGCAGGCTGTACATTCACTTCAATTACCCCAGGATCTGGAGTAATCATCATTTTTTCTATACGCTTATCCGAAGGAGGATCGTATCCTTCGATTAGAATAGGAACTTTGAGCTTTTGGGCGGCCCTTTCTATCGCATTTACCAAATCCAGGTAATGCTCTAAGTAAGATACAGGAGGTAAGAATACGAAAAGTTTTCCCTCTCTAACTTCCGCCACCAAAGTCGTCTTGAAAATCCGCTTGGAATTGATAGGCTTAAGTTTGGCCGCTTTAGAACGTGTTTTGGAAGGAAGTGCACCGACTTCAGCAAACAAATCATTCTGTGGCTTGATTGGCTCATCTTTTGGGTCCGTATGTTCAATGGAGTCCAAGGGCAATCTCAAACCTGCAGGAGAATTCCCTGTACTTAGATAAAGTTCTTTAGAACGGAATTTCCAGCGACAACTTTGCCATCTATTTTGATCATATTCCCACTCCAATGGAATCGAATAGCCCACAGGCTTTCCCAATCCTTTTTTGAGAAGCTTGGCTAACTTTTGCCGCTCCAAAGAAGATTTGAGGTTATATTTTGCAGGGTTGATATTCACAGGGACTTTTCCCTCCTGCCAGATAAAGTAAAAAGGGTCTTCGTATAAAGGAGTAATATTGAGCGGATCTACATTTAGTTCTTTGACCAGATTATTGATGAAAGTCTTTGACTTTTTGTGGGTCAGCTTGTAATCCTTCGACAAATCAGCCATCAACGCATCATTTTTCCACATCGGAATACCATCCTTTCGCCAGAAACAAGCTAATTTCCACCTAGGCAAAGGCTCTCCGGGATACCATTTTCCTTGACCATATTGCATCAAAGCTCCGTTACCAAACTCTCCTTTTAGCTTGTGAAAAAGTATATTGGATAAACTCCGCTTGTGCTCGCCATCAGCGTCTGTATTCCATTCAGGAGCATCCTGATTATCTACAGACACAAAAGTAGGCTCACCTCCCATGGTCAGCCGCACGTCATTTGCTTCTAAATCCTCATCCACCTTATCTCCTACTGACAGTATTTTTTGCCACTGCTCTTCAGAATAAGGTTTAGTCACCCGAGGTGTTTCTTCTATTCGAGTCACTTCATTTTTGAAGAAAAACTCAGTCTCCGCAGGTTCAGCCATGCCTGTAATAGGTGCTGCATCCTGAGGACTTGGTGTACAAGCCAATGGTATATGCCCCTCCCCTGCAAACAATCCAGAAGTGGAATCCAATCCTATCCAGCCAGCTCCCGGTACATAAACTTCCGTCCAAGCGTGTAAATCGGTAAAATCCTCTTCCGGACCAGATGGACCATCCAATGATTTCTCATCTGATTTCAACTGAACTAAGTAACCAGAAGCAAATCTTGATGCCAATCCCACGTGTCGCAAAACCTGTACAAATAACCATGCAAAATCACGGCAAGAGCCTGATCCCAAAGTCAATGATTCTTCACAAGATTGCACACCTGGCTCCATTCGCACATTATAGCGCAATTCCTGATTGATCATAGTGTTGATCGCTACCAGATAATCCACCGTGATGATATCCTTAGTCATCAAAGCTTTGGCCCTATCTACCAATTTCATCAAAAGCGGGTCCGATTCTTTGATCTCCAAATATGGGCCCAGCTGCTTCTTTACACTCTCATCGTACTCAAATGGAAACTTATCAGCATAATCTTCCACAAAAAAATCAAAGGGATTTATCACCACCATATCAGCGATTACTTCCACATCAATTTCAAAATATTTGACCTTTTCAGGAAAAACAATCCTAGCCAAGTAATTGCCAAAAGGATCCTGCTGCCAATTGATAAAGTGATTTTCTGGTTTGATGTTCAAAGAATAACCTTTGATATGTGTGCGTGAGTGTGGAGCAGGTCGCAAACGGATCACCTGAGGCCCCAAACTTATATTCTTTTCGTATTCGTACTTGGTATAATGCCGAATGGCAACTTTGATAGACATAGGATAGGTTTAATATGCTGTTTCAAAAAGATTCAAATCATGACGTGGTCAAAAATGATTTGGGTTATCTGGGCGCTGGTATTACTTGTAATTTAAAGTAAGAATTGAGAGATCACAGCATTTGATTGAAGAAAAATCAAATCAGTCCAATATTTAATTTGTTTTATCAAAATGCTAATTCTTATCAAAAATTCAGAATTGAATCAATTTCTTCTTCGGTAAGTAAACATTTATATTTAGTTTCAGTGGATGAAAAAAACAACCCGAAAACTCTTGTCATTGATATTGGCGGTTCTAATGTCAAAATACTTGCAACAGGTGCTGCAGAACGCATAAAAATTCCTTCAGGCTCCGATTTTTCTCCTGAACAAATGGTGGAACTGGTTAAAGAAAACGCTTCAGAATGGGAATACGACAGGATCACAATGGGTTTCCCGGGAGTAGTCAAAGAAAACAGAATAGTATCCGATCCAGTAAACCTTGGAGAGGGCTGGAATAAATTTGACTTTCAGGCTGCATTTAACTGCCCTATTAAATTTATAAATGATGCAGCCATGCAGGCTCTTGGTAGCTACGAAGGTAAAAAGTTACTCTTCTTAGGCTTCGGAACTGGATTAGGCACCGCCATGGTCATTCACAATACGATATTACCCTTAGAAGGCGGGCATCTTCCTTTCAAGAAAAAGACCTTCGAAGAATATGTTGGAAAGGAGTATCTGACGAAGAGCGGATCTAAACGATGGGAGAAAAACGTGCTAAAAACCGTGGAATATTTCAGAGCAGCATTTCAACCTGATGACGTATTATTAGGCGGGGGAAATTCAAAATTATTAACGACAATTCCTGAGGGATGTAGATTGGGTACAAATGAAAATGCCTTCAAAGGCGGTTTCAAGTTCTGGGAAGAGGATTTTAAGTTGTAAGATTTTGACTTAACTCATAATCGCAGTATGAAAGCGCACCGCCTTACATTCTCACTCCTTGGATAAACGTGTTTTTATCAGCCTGAGCAAAATCAACAGCTATTAATTACTGTTTCGTCTGCCGTTTGTTTTTTCGTATTTTTCTATCTGATTGGATTTAAACAATCAATTACCTAATCCCAAAATCCAAACCTATGAAACATCTATTCCTCTATGCCTTTGCGATCTTAATTTTTTCAAGTTGTGAGAAAAAGAATTCAGAAAACACCACTGAAACTCTCCTAGTAAATGAGCAGGTCCGGGCAAGAATTGACTCTACCCTATCCAGCTTCGTAGAAAGCGGGAATCTAGCCGGAGTCTCTGCCTTGATTTTTGAAAAAGGCCAGGAGGTTTATTACAATGCATTTGGCTATGCGGATCGGGAAAATCAGGTGAAAATGGATAGAAATACGATTGTGCAGATCTATTCCATGACTAAGCCGATCACTGGCACGGCACTAATGACGCTTTACGAAGAAGGTAAATTCCAGTTGGATGATCCGCTTTCAAAGTACGCACCTGAGTTTGCTGATATGAAAGTGTATGATGGAGTAGGTATAAATGGAAACATCAAACTCGTAGATGCTGACAGACCGGTTACTATTCGTGACATCACCCGACATACCGCAGGCTTTCCAAACCGAGCTGATATTCCTGGTTTCTAGTGAGATTTTGGCAGAAAAAGACCCAAGAAGTTTTGAGATCGATTTGAACGAAATGGCCGAAAGAATCGGTGAAATTCCGCTTTGGTTCCAGCCAGGAACTCAATGGGAATATGGTCAATCCGTAGATGTTCAAGCTTTTTTGGTAGAAAGAATCTCAGGAGTCCCATACAAGCAGTATGTGCAGGAACATGTGCTAGATCCACTTAAATTGAATGACACAAGATATTTCGTTCCTGAATCGGACAGAGCAAGAATGTCTGCTTCCTATAGAAGAACCGGTGAAGGTCAGCTGGAGCAAATGCCAAATGAGGAAGCCCATAAATTCAATATAAATGAATGGCCTCTTACTCCAGGTGGATTTGGATTTACTTCTACTTTGGATGATTACATGACTTTTGCCAGAATGTTGGTTCCGCAAAGGAGAATTTGGGGGAGCTAGAATCCTCAATCCAGAAACGGTAGAACTAATGAGCACCAATCAACTTCCTGATTCAGTTACCGAAAGATCCTGGCTTCCAAGCAAGGGGAATGTGGGGTTTGGAATTGACTTCGCAGTACGAGTTGCACCGCCAAAAAGTGCCGCGGAGATTAATGGGACGGTTGGTGAATTCTTTTGGGATGGGGCTGCCAGTACACTGTTCTGGGTGGATCCAGTGAATGAAATCACAGCTGTCCTGTTCGTCCAGCTTTTTCCTTACGATCAGATCAAGCTTCATAAGAAGTTTAAAGATGCTGTATATGGCAAATATCAGCCTAGCGTCTCTAATTAAAATCAGCTAACCCACCGTTAAAGTCATCAGGATCGTTATAAAATCTTTGCTCATTACATTTCTCTTGCCGTCGTTCGTATCATCACGAACGACTTTTTTGTTTGAGTACTTTAAACAAATCAGAGAACAGTAGATTTCCCTTAACTTTGCGCGAAGCAGAACCATTTTCTAATTAAATGTTGTTCTACACTCATTGTAACCTAATGGACCTTGAATCCATTACTTATTACAGCGCATGAAGACAAGACCAAGAGTAGTAGTCGGCCTCTCCGGAGGGGTCGATAGTTCCGTCGCCGCTCACCTACTCATCGAGCAAGGCTACGAAGTCATCGGGATGTTCATGAAGAACTGGCACGATGAATCTGTCACAATTTCCAATGAATGTCCATGGATGGAAGATTCCACCGACGCAATGCTAGTGGCAGAAAAGCTGGGAATTCCATTTCAAGCCATAGATCTCAGTGAAGAATACAAGGATAGAATCGTGGATTATATGTTTGCCGAATACAAAGCCGGCAGAACTCCCAATCCTGATATTCTTTGCAACAGAGAAATCAAATTCGATATTTTTCTAAAAGCTGCCGAAAAGCTTAAGGCTGATTTCGTGGCTACTGGTCACTATTGCCAGAAAGGCGAAACCATAGGAGCTGATGGAAAAACAGCCTATCAGCTGCTTGCAGGAGCCGATCCCAATAAGGATCAGAGTTATTTTCTGTGCCAATTGAACCAAAGTCAGTTAGCCAAAGCACTCTTCCCTATTGGACACATGCAGAAGCCTGATGTCCGGGCAAAAGCCAAAGAAATGGACTTGATCACTGCCGATAAAAAGGACAGTCAGGGACTTTGCTTTATCGGAAAAGTCCGCTTGCCAGATTTCCTTCAGCAACAACTGAAACCTAAAAAAGGTAAGATCATACAAATTCCGGAAGACTTGGCAATCTATCAAAATCAACTAATTCCTGCTGGAATTGCTCCAGAAGACTACGATCAGGAGACCTTGGATGCGATTTCTCTTCCAACTTACTATTCTCAAGATCAAGGAAAAGTTTTGGGTGAGCATAACGGTGCCCACTATTTCACTGTTGGCCAAAGAAAAGGGCTACACGTCGGTGGGACAGGAAAGCCTTTGTTTGTGATTTCTACGGACACGCAAGAAAATGTGATTTATACAGGGTTAGGAGAAACCCACCCTGGTTTACTTCGTGATGGTTTATTTGTGAAGACTGAAGATATCCACTGGATCCGCGAGGACTTGAAACTAAACGTTGGTGAGTCCAGAAGGTATGATGCTCGCATTCGCTATCGTCAACCGCTAAGTGGAGCCACCTTGATTCAAAAAGAAAATGGCCTCTATGTCATCTTTGATCAACCTCAAAAAGGAGTAGCTTCTGGCCAGTTTGTAGCTTGGTATGATGGAGAGGAAAGTATTGGATCAGGGACGATATTTTAAGATTTAAGATTTAAGATTTACGAGGCTAATGAAATGTGAGACCTTAAGTTCAGTTCATTAGCCTCTTTTTAACTAAAAAAAATCCCCCTAACCCCCTTTAAAAGGGGGAATAGCTAAACCTGAACCTCAATCATTACATTCAGATAGCCATTATTTTAAATTCTTCATTCATTCATTTTAAATTCCCCTGTGTTAGAAATACTCTTTGAAGACGAATACCTTATTGCCATCAATAAACCTTCGGGTTTGCTCGTTCACCGAACTTCCATCGCAGCGGAGGAAACGGTATTTGCTTTACAAATGCTACGTGATCAGATAGGTCAACATGTATCTCCAGCACATCGCTTGGATAGGCCGACCAGTGGAGTTTTGCTTTTCTCTAAGAAAGAAGAAATATTGCCATTACTTAAAGAGCAATTTTCAAATCGATCAGTCCAAAAAACCTACTTGGCTATTGTCCGGGGAATTCCTGGAATCAAATCAGACCTGATAGATCATCCGTTGACCAGCGAGCGCGCCAATAAACTGCAGGAAGCGCAAACCCAATATAAAGTAATTGCTGAAGCGGAAATCCCATTTGATACAACAGGTAGATATCCGACTAGTCGCTATAGCTTACTGGAACTAAAACCTGAAACTGGGCGCACGCATCAGATCCGTCGTCATTTAGCTCACCTGAGGCATTATATTTTGGGGGATAAAAAACATGGTGACAATAAGCAAAACCAGTTTTTCGAGAAGCAATTTGGAATGGTGAATCTGCTATTACATGCTAAAAGACTTGAATTCATTCACCCTAATTCTAGCCAAAAAGTGTCTATTGAAGCTTCACTTCCTCTTCATTTCCATGAAACCTTGAGCATTCTCGGTTTGTCAGAACTTGATTTAGAGGGTTAAAAGTCAGCTTTTCCCCAAATTCAATTACTTTAGAACATAAATCGATCAAACATATGAAAAAACCCCTGTTAGGAATAAGCCTTTTACTATCAGTGACTTTTGCGGCAGAAGCGCAAAAGAAGAAAATTGATAAAAAATTCAATGAAACAGCTGCAATAGCTGACCTCACTTATCTAGCATCAGATGAATTGAAAGGAAGAGACCCAGCGGCACCAGAAATGGCAATGGCCTACAATTATATATCAATGCAGTTGCAAGATGCAGGCGCGAAACCAGTTCCAGGCGCAGATGGCTACTTTCAAAATATTCCTTTCATGATGTCTTCTCCTCCAAGTAAAGGTGAAATCAAATTGAAAGATTCGGTTTATTCCCAAGGTAAAAACATGCTTGTCATCAATGGTGATGCGATTTCCGGGAAATACGAGTTAGTGGACGTTGGTTTTGGACTTGCTGATGATTTGGAGGGGAAAGACCTGAAAGGCAAAATCCTACTGACCAATGTAGGCGCTCCAGATCGTATGAGTCCCGCTGATTTGTTTGCCTTAGGTAGCGAGAAAGCTAAACTTGCCGAAGCTGCTGGGGCGATTGGCGTCATTGAGCGCTTCAATATTCCATCTATTCCTTGGCCATTGATTGTCAATTACCTCAATCGTAGTCAGATGGTAATAGATAATGGCGAATCAAGCAAAATGCCATACATCTGGATCGAGGATGTGAAAAACACGCTTAAAAATCAATTGACTGCAGGAAAAGTTGAGGCAAATCTTTTAGTAGAAGGCAAGAAAAATACTCCTGTGGAAGGTAAAAATGTACTCGCCTGGATTGAAGGATCAGACAAAACGCTGAAGGATGAATTCGTAATGCTATCTGCGCATTACGATCACGTTGGAATTGGAACACCAGATGCAAGTGGCGATTCCATCTACAACGGTACTCGTGATAATGCTGTAGGTACGGTAGCTGTGATGAATGCAGCTAAATTCTTTGCTAAAAACCCTCCAAAAAGATCTATCCTTTTAGCACTGTGGACTGCAGAGGAAAAAGGGCTTTTAGGCTCAGCATATTTTGCATCAAACCCATTGATTCCTTTGGATAAAATCATTTACAATCTCAACATTGACGGTGCGGGCTACAATGATACCTCAGTAATTACTGTGATCGGATTGGGCAGAACTACCGCAGATGACTTAGTTTCTGAGGCTGTTGCAGATTTTGGTTTGAATGCCATCGCAGATCCAGCTCCAGAGCAAGGACTTTACGACCGATCAGATAACGTAAATTTCGCCAAAGAAGGGATCCCTGCTCCTACTTTCAGCCTTGGGTTCACAGCTTTTGATGATGAGATCAACAAATACTATCACAAAGCTGGTGACCATGTGGATTCCATGGATTTGGATTATGTGACGCTTTATTGGAAATCATTTATCCTTGCTGCGCAAAATATCGCCAACGCCGAAAACCAACCAATGTGGGTTGCAGGTGATAAGTACGAGGAAGCAGGTAAAAAGCTATACGGGGATAAGTAAGTCCTTTTGCTTGTAAGTTGTAATTTCTGTAAGAGATAAAAGAGTGAGAGGTGGTAAGTTGGATCCTGATGGATTCAATTTATCGCCTCTTTTTATGGATTATAGACTGTTTTACGGTTCGTTCCTTTGGCACTCAGGAGAATCTTTGGATAATTTATAAACCCAGAATTTCATTCTGGGCTTTTACAGGTTGTGCCTTCAGCCCAATACTCATCATACTTTCCCAGTAATATCATTCCACTTTCAACTAATTCAGATTCCGAGAAATTGCCAAAGGCAATTACAATAAAAGCCCCGAATACAGCGAAGCGAAATTCGGGGTTTGGTCAAGAAATTAGGTGCGCACGAGTGCTAAAGGCACGATCGGTAAGAAATGCTATATGTAATGAAATGTAAACGCATCTCATTTTTAACCTCTTTTATTTCAAATAATCAAGTGAAAAATAGATTATGTAAAATCTCACTCAAGCGATACGCTAATGTCCTCTGTTAAATTTATAACCTTAACTCAGAATTATTAATCATGACGAAAACTTCAAAAGCATTATTATCTATTAAGCATAAAAGCTATGAAGACAATTGAGAAACTAGTAAATATTATAAAATCTATCAACAGTATTCTCCTGATCTGTATTCTAATTTTAAAATATTTTTTAATTATATAGTTAATAAGTCCAACCATTGCAAGGATCACAAGTCCATTTATCAAATTAAAAATCAATCTATTCGTGAAAAATGTCCAATACGAATTGTTAACCAACTCATCAAAATCATCTTTAGTCCTACCCATCCAAATCAAAGCTGCAAAGAATAAGATACCAATTCCTAAAACAACCAATACGACATTTAGGAATACGATTAATGAATTATTTGTTCTCATAATACTTCTACTATTGCGCCTCGTTCGGGCGATAACTTCATTAAGTAAAATGAAAACACTGCACAATAATCCTGTCTGAACTCGATTTCTGTTGGTATTCCTCTATCATCAATAGGTAATTCGGAAACTAAAAACAAAACGACTCTCGTCTATTTTGGACTCAGCAACTCTAGCGTTGTTAACTACTACTTTCCATTGATAAAGCTCATTTTTCCAACAGATACGGAAGTCCCTCATTATTCGATCTGTATTACTCATATCAAGTTTAATATAATCTGAATTAGGAATCTTTTTATGTTTACCATTGACAACATACCTAATATCACCTCTGTCAATAACGGTAACACATTGTGATTTGTCCAAGGAATAAAAGTGTACTGTTCTACCATTACAGCTACACATAAGAAAAATAAGTAAACACATTATCAAATTCCTCATATACTGACAAGTTTGTTTTGTGTTACAGGTATATTTGAAGACTCATCCCATCTGCACTATAGCATTCATAACAAAGATCGCAAGCATTGTTATATCAAAACTTCACTTCCACAATAAATCATCTTGTCTCATATCATGATTCTAGATTCTAAAGTCTTGCGTCTTGATACTTGAGTCTAATTTTATTTATCTACCCAAACAGCATACCCGCAATCGTAGCCGTCATCAGGCAAGCAAGCGAAGCAGCAAGCAGCGATTTAAGTCCTAATCGGCTAATATTTGCTTGTTGATTTGGAGCGATGATGGCGATTCCACCTAACTGAATTGCTATAGAGCTAAAGTTAGAGAATCCGCACAGCGCATAAGTAGCGATGACTATTGACTTGGCGCTCAAGCTACCCATCTCCTTCATATCAGAAAGGCTGAGGTAAGCAACAAATTCATTGATCACAGTTTTTTGCCCTAGTAAACTCCCTACTTGTAAGCGTATCTGCCCACTCTACTCCTATCACCCAAGCAAATACTCGGAAGACCTGACCAAAAAGATATTCCAAAGAAAACCCCTGAAACTGGCCTCCAGTGGTTCTTACTACAAACTCATTTAATCCTGTAACATCACCTAAAATTCCCATCAACAAATAATTGACAGCTGCGATCACTGCGATAAATGCCAAAAGCATTGCTCCCACATTCAACGCAAGTTTAAGACCCTCAGAAGCGCCAATCGACATGGCATCAATCAAATTTACACCCATCGCTTCTTCGTTTACCTCAAGCTTATCCTGCACTCTTTCCTTTTCTACCTCTGGAATAAACATCTTGGACATCACAATCGCCGCTGGAGCGTTCATGATACTTGCACCTAAAAGATAAGCTGCGAATCTACTTTGCTCCTCTAAGCTGTCACCGCCTAGAAAGGCCACATAACCAGCCAAAACTCCACCTGCAATAGTCGCCATTCCCCCTGTCATTAAGCACATCAATTCAGATTTACTCATTTGAGGGATAAATGGACGAACTAACAAAGGAGCTTCTGTTTGCCCTAGAAAGATATTTCCTGCAGCGGACAAACTTTCAGGTCCAGAAAGCCTCATAGTTCTAGCCATTACCCAAGCTATTCCGAAAACTACTTTCTGAAGTATTCCTAAGTAATACAATCCAGCAGAAACAGTGGAGAAGAAAATGATGGTGGGAAGAACCTGAAAAGCGAAAATGAAACCATAGCTATCTCCAGCTAAGTCCCCAAAAATAAATGCTGCCCCGTCACGACTAAAGCTTAGAAACTTTACAAACCCACGGCTAACCATCGCAAAAGCACTTTCCACAACAGGAACTTGGGTAATCAAAAAGCCAAAAACCAGTTGTAGCAAAATTCCGGTTCCAACTAATCTCCAGTCGATTTTCTTTCTATTGCTTGAAAAAATAAAAGCCACCAAAACGATGACGGCCAGTCCAAAGACCCCTCTTAAGTAATCCATTCAGTAATTATTGCAGATAAGGCCTAAAAATAAGGAACACAGGATCATAAAACAATCCTGCATTACGAGGTTAAGCTATAAATTGAAAATTAGGGGGAAAATAGTGATCAGTCGCAGTTCACATTTCGCTACCTTTCAATATTAGATAAATAAGTTATGGGTACCTAACTTTGCTTAATGTCCGGCTTCTGGAGAAGCAGAATAACTGTGCTCTTTGCGCAATCCGTTGCGAATACTGCAAGTCAAAAAAAAAGCCCGAGCTAGCTCGGGCCATTATGGAATTAGTTTCTCTTGTTGATTTCATCCCGAATACGAGCAGCTCGCTCATAGTCCTCATTGTTTATCGCTTTATCAAGCATCTGGTTGAGCTTATCTAAGCTGAAATCTTTCAGTGAAGGCTCTTTTTTAGTTGCGAACTTTTGAGTGGAAGGTTTTGGCTCCTTTTTCTCGTCCTTACTTTCGACTTCATAATGCTCAACTGCCCCTTCGGACATAGCCTTTTCAGTACAAAATACAGGACTTCCAAATCGTATCGCAATCGCTATGGCATCAGAAGGTCTAGCATCTACATCTGTCTCAATTTTGTCTCCTTTACACTGTATCTTAGCATAATAGACACCTTCTTTCATGTCAGTTATTACGATCCTTTCAATATCGAAATTGAACCCAGATGCAAATGACTTAAATAAATCATGCGTCATGGGACGATTTGGAACAATCTTTTCGATTTCTAAGGCGATCGCCTGAGCTTCAAACATACCGATCACGATCGGCAAACGTCTAGCTCCACCAACTTCCCCTAACACCAAGGTAAATGACCCGGATTGGGAATGATTGGACGAAAGTCCTAAAATCTCAAGTTCTATGAGTTTTTCCACAAAAATTTATAATTCAGCTTTAAATGCTTCGTTTAATTTTGGCACAACCTCAAAAGCATCGCCTACGATTCCGTAATCCGCAGCTTTGAAAAAAGGAGCATCAGGATCCTTATTAATGACAACAATACACTTTGAAGAATTTACTCCTGCAAGATGTTGAATAGCTCCTGAAATTCCTATCGCTATGTACAAAGTTGGAGCGACTTTTACACCAGTTTGCCCTACGTGCTCATGGTGAGGTCTCCATTCCAAATCAGAAACAGGCTTCGAACAGGCAGTTGCTGCACCAAGAATCTTTGCCATTTCTTCTACCATTCCCCAGTTTTCTGGACCTTTCAAACCTCTACCTCCTGATACCACAATATCTGCTTCTGGAAGTAATACGTCGCCCGTAGCTCGTTCAGTAGATGTGATTTTAGAAGCAAAATCAGCGTCTTCCAGAGCCACATCAAAAGTCTCAACTTGAGCATCTGCTCCATCCTGTTTCAAATCAATTGCATTCTTCTTGATTGCAAGGATTTTATTTTCAGTCGTCACAGATGTTTCTGCAAAAGCCTTTCCTGTATAAATACTTCTTTTCACCACATATCCCCCATCAGTTTTTGGTAATTCTACCACGTTGGATACCAAGCCTGCTTTAAGTTTAATTGCAAGTCTTGCTGCAACAGCATCTCCCAGTGATGATTTAGCTAAGACCAAGGTTTTCGCTCCTATGAGATTGTAGGCCTGAGCTACTGCAGAAGCATGCGCCTGTATCACTCCAGCATCCAACTTACTTTCTGCACCGTGCATCACTTTAGCCGCACCAGCTTTACCTACTGCTGCAAGCTCTTCGTTACCGATGGTGCCAAGAGCTACTGCTACCACATCTCCTTCTCCAGTTTGTGCCGCTAAAGCATTGGCAAAAGAGACAGCCTCAAGACTCGTCTTTTTTACTTTTCCTTCAGCTTGTTCTATATATACTAAAATTGACATAATATCCTAATTTATAACAAGTTATTGGGTTTCATTAAAGCACTTTCGCTTCATTTTTCAAAAGCCTGACAAGCTCTGCTACATTGTCTTTATCGACCAATTTCACAGCTCCCTTGGCAGGTGGCAGCTCGTACTTGCTTGCTTCAGCTTGAGTCTCCTGAGATACTGGCTCCACTACATTCAAAGGCTTAGTTCTAGCAGACATGATCCCACGCATATTTGGGATTTTCCACTCTGCGATAGGCTCTTGACAGCCAGCAATCAGCGGAAGGCTTGCTTCCAACATTTCCTTACCACCTTCAATTTCTCTGGCCATTTTCACGGTAGAACCATCGACATCTAGTTTCATCACTGGCGAAAATGAAGGAATACCCAACAACTCTCCTACCATGCCATGAACCATTCCTCCGTTGAAATCAATGGATTCTCTGCCCATCAATATCAAATCATATGCTCCTTCTTTGGCGTAATGTGCAATTTGCTGCGCTACGAAATAAGAATCTTTCGGAGCAGAGTTTACTCTAATCGCTTCATCAGCCCCTATTGCTAAGGCTTTTCTTAAAGTCGGATCAGAATCCGCTTCTCCTACATTCAAAACTGTTAACTTTCCACTCGCTTGATCTCTCAATTCAACAGCACGAGCCAAGGCATAATCATCGTAAGGGCCAATAATATATTGAACTCCCGTAGAATCAAACTTGGTATTGTCGGCCGTAAACTGAATCTTGGAGGTAGTATCAGGTACGTGGGTGATACAAACAAGAATCTTCATTGGTTTAGAATTAGATTATTTTAGATTTATTTCTCGTGAAAATAACAGTAAGCACTTAATTAAAAAAACTATTGATGAGCAATCTGGACAGGATACAGTTACTAAGACAATTTACCGAAGAAGAACCTGAGAATCCATTCAACTGGTATGCTTTGGCAATTGAATTCCGTGAATCGAATCCGGAAGAAGCCCACAATCTCTTCGCAAAGTTACTTGCTGAACACCCAACTTACCTTGCTACTTACTTTCCAGCTGCCCATTTATATGCAGAAATGGGTGATTTAGAGCAGTCTAAACTGATTTTTGAGAAAGGAATTGTGCTTTGCGCGGAGCAAAAAAATTTGAAGGCTCAGCAGGAATTGCAGAATGCTTACCAAAATTTTCTCTTTGAAAATGACTTGGATTAAGATTTCTGAAAATTAAAAAATAGTACTAAAATCATCTTAAAAGTAAGCAATACTTAATTTGTTATTCTTAGTTTTATATGACCTATATGCAAAAAAATAACCCCTCTATTCCATGATCACCCAACAAGAAATGCTGGCTCATTTTCTTCCAATTTTAGAAAAAAGCGGTAAGCGCTACAAAAAGAAGAGTTTGATTCGAGCTAAAAAAGCCAAACCGGGTCAGTTGGTAATTACCAAAACATCTGACGGGGAAGAAACTCGAAATATTGCTGGGGTGGGCGATTGGCTGGTGGAAAATCAAACAAGTGTCAATGAGCTGTATTTAGTAAAAGCAGAAACTTTTGAGAAAAAATACACTATAATACAAGCCTTAGAACAAGGATGGGGATGCTACCAGCCTAAAGGAGAAATCTTAGGCATAATAGTGAGTGAAGGCGCATTTTAAAGATTTAGGAGTAAGCAAACCATTGAAGTTCCAAGGGCCTTGGAAGGACAGCATGATCGCAAAACCCGGCGATATGCTAGTAGTCCCACTTGATAAGGACGAAATCTATAGAATAGCCAAAAAGGAATTCGGCGAAACCTACGTGGAGATTTAAGGAATCAAAACGATTTTACCCATTTGCTTCCCATCTCGCATCCGATCAAAAGCCTCTTCAGCTTGATCAAACTTGAAAACCTGATCTATGATTGGTTGTATTTTTTTCTCGTTGACAAATGAAACCATATTCATAAAGTCCACATCTTGAACCCATCGGGGTTCCCATAATTTTGAGCTGGTTCCAAAAGATTTTTCGAGCTTCCAACTTAGTAGGATTGCCTAGAGTAGCTCCGTAAAAAACAATTTTCCCACCTGCTTTTGCAACTTGAATCAGATGATTTAACGTATCGCCTACAGCTCCATCTATGATCAAATCAAAGCCATCGGTATCTTCATTCAGCTTTTGTTATCCAATTGTGATCCAAATAATTAAAAGGTATTTGAAACACCCAAAGCTTTAGCTTTCTCTAGTTTCTCAGGACTGCTACTGCTTGTGGACACATTCGCGCCAAGAGCCATTCCAAACTCTACTGCAAACTGAGCTACTCCTCCACCAAACCCAGTAACCAATAAGTTCTCTCGGGGCTGAATCTCACCTTGGCAGGTAAGTGCCTGAATGCTGTTAATCCTGCAAGTGGCAAAGCCGCGGCTTCTTCCCATGTCAAATGAGCTGGTTTGGAGTAAAGTCGATCTACGGGAACAATTATAGATTCAGCCAAAGTCCCATTTCTTGGCATACCCAAAATCTCAAAAGAAGCACTTTGGACTTTTTGATTATCACCCCAATTTAACGCTGGATTAATAATTACTTCTTTCTGTAAAAGCTCATAATCAACACCCTCTCCTATCTCACTCACTATTCCAGCTCCATCCGAACCTAGAATTACACCATCTCTTAGGTTTGGATATAAACCTTGCCTACACCATTCATCCCGGTGATTTAACGCAGCAGCTTTAATCAGCACCCGTGCTTCTCCAGGAAGCAAATTTCTGGTCTGAACTTCGGTCAGTAATAGTTTTGATGATTGAGAGCTATTTAGAGTTAGTGCTTTCATAGGATTATAATATGTTTTTAAGAGGTCAGACAGCCTGTCCCGATTTTTCTTCGGGAGAATCTCGCAATTATAACCACCCCAGTCTGTATGTCTTTCTCGTCGTACTCGATTTTATATGGTATTAAAATGCATCTTCTGAGTTATTTCTATTTAAAAGATCTTCACCATCATCACTGTTTGCCTTGCTTTGAAGCTTAATCGTATTCCCAGAGTCAAACTCAGAAATCCCACTCGATTGAGCAGCAAATGTAGGTCTGTAAACAGCATTTCCACCTTGTGGATCTTGCATATTACCAAACCCATCCAAGTCCTGAAACTTAGTGTATCTACCGATAAACCTCAATCTTACTGTATCCAAAGAACCGTTTCTGTGCTTGGCGATAATTACTTCTCCAACTCCCTGAGTGGAATTCCCATCTTCATCCTCGGTGATCCCATAATATTCAGGACGGTAAAGGAACATAACCATATCGGCATCCTGCTCGATGGCTCCCGATTCCCTCAAATCCGAAAGCTGTGGTCTTTTATCTCCACCTCTGGTTTCCACCGCTCTGGATAGCTGTGAAAGTGCAATTACTGGAACCTCAAGCTCCTTAGCGATTTTCTTCAGGGCTCGGGAAATACTCGGAATTTCCTGCTCTCGGTTACCTCCTCCGCCACTTTTGGAGTCACCAGACATCAGTTGCAAGTAATCAATTACAATCATCTGAATATCGTGCTGAGCTTTTCATAGTTTTCTACATTTTGCACGAAGCTCAAGTATAGATAGTGCAGGCGTATCATCTACGAAAAGTGGCGCTTTGGGAAAGCTTGGCAGTCTTGTGAACCAATTGTTGCCCACTCATGGTCTGCAAGTGTTCCTTTTTTGATTTTTTCAGAGTCCAATTCAGTGCTTCAGATGAAATAAGACGATTCACCAACTGAACAGAGGACATCTCCAGGGAGAAAATAGCTACAGGGCTGACTGTGATCCACTGCTGCATTTCTTGAAACTGAAAGTACGAAGGCCGTTTTACCCATCGCAGGTCGAGCTGCAATAATTACCAAATCTGATTTTTGCCAACCAGAAGTAACACGATTCTGAAGGCCGTCAAACCAGAAGGAACACCCGTCAGACCATCTTTTTGTCCTTTTCTGGCTTCCAGCTCTATAATCGCCTCGCGCATGATGGACTTCATGTCGGAGTAATTTTTCCGGATATTCTTTTCAGATATCTCAAAAAGATTTTGCTCCATTTTATCCAGTAACTCAAAAACATCCGTAGTCTCCTCGTAAGCATCTTTTTGAATATCAGAAGCGATTCGGATCATTTCACGCTTGATAGATTGCTCTGTGATAATCCTTGCGTGGTATTCAATATTGGCAGCAGAAGCTACTTTGGAGGTCAGTTCAGTCACATAAAAAGCGCCTCCGGCAATCTCCAAGGTGCCACTTTTGCGAAGCTGAGAAGTAACTGTTAGCAAATCTATAGGCTGGCTTTCTGTAAACAGATCGAGAATTGCCTGAAAAATAACCTGATGAGAGTCTTTGTAGAAACTCTCAACCTTCAAAATATCAATCACATTGGTCAACGCATCTTTCTCCAGCATCAGCGCACCAAGTACAGCCTCCTCAAGATCAATGGCTTGCGGCGGAACTTTCCCTAGCATAGAAGAATTTTGATGAGTTGGCTTATTTCTGGTGTATACTGGGGATTGCTGCTTTTCTCGGTCATAGAACAAATGTATTGTGAAAAAGGCAAGAGTTTTGAACAACTTCTGCCAGAGTTATCAACATTTAAACTCCTCAATAACCAAGCCTCGAAGAGAAAATCAACCTATTATTTATTCCAGAAATCCCGCCTCATTTCCGATTAATAGAGATTAATTCAGACTCTCAGGTAGTTGCATTCATTGGAAATAAACCCAAAATCTTTTTAATTAACCCGTCAAAATTCAATAACCAAATAAAATCTTTTGAATTAGAATTGCTATGCCCCCAAGCTGCCAATAATTATTTTTAAGTTTGGAGTGTAATTCCCATCTTCTACTGGACCCAATGAATAAATATCACTTTATAGCCGTCGGTGGAGCAGTGATGCACAATCTTAGCCTTAGCTCTGGTTCAAACAGGCTATCAGGTCACTGGTTCAGATGATGAAATCTATGAACCTTCACGTACACGATTAGAAAAAGCCGGCATTTTACCTGCTGAATATGGCTGGTTTCCCGAGAAAATCACTGCTGATTTAGAGGGCATAATTTTAGGCATGCATGCTCGCATAGATAACCCTGAGCTAGTAAAAGCCCAAGAATTGGGAATTCCTGTATACTCTTTTCCAGAATTCATTTTCAATCAAAGCCAGAATAAAAAGCGGGTCATCGTAGCTGGCTCTCATGGAAAGACCTCTATTACTTCGGTGATTTTGCACGTACTGAAAAATCAAAAATGTAGATTTTGATTACTTGGTTGGTGCCCAGATCGAAGGTTTTGATTTGATGGTAAAACTATCAGATGCGCCAGTAATCATTATAGAAGGTGATGAATACCTGAACCTCTCCACTAGACCGAACGCCGAAGTTCTTCCATTACAAACATGACATTGCTTTGGTGAGCGGGATTGCCTGGGATCATTACAATGTGTTCCCTGACTTCAACGAGTATAAAGAGCAGTTTAGTAAATTGATGAATCTGACTCCTGATTCTGGGGAGTTAATTTATTGCGAAGCTGATCCTTTGGTGAAGGAAGTTCTGCCCAGAAAAGCACAATTTCAGCCAAGAAAACTCCTTATACGGCTCATCCAGCAATTATCAAAGATGGAAAGACCTTTTTGGAAACAGATATTGGTTTAATTCCAATTGATATTTTTGGAAAGCACAATCTGCAAAACCTTCAAGGTGCTATGGATATTTGCCTAGCCTTGGGATTGACGAAGGAGGAGTTCTACGAAAGCATTCAGACTTTTAAAGGTGCGGCAAAAAACGTCAGGAACTATTGATGGAAACAGCTAGCTCAAGTCTATTCCGGGACTTTGCCCATGCACCATCTAAACTGGAAGCAACCGTATTCCTGCCCGTAAAAACTCAACTCCCTGAAAGAAGACTGATTGCTGTACAGGAATTACATACGTATTCCTCTGAACAAGGAGTTTTTGCCAAATTATGCCAAATCAATGGAAAAGCTGCTGATTCTGGCAATTGTGTATCTTGATCCTCATGTGTAGCTTTGAAAAAAGCTAGAGTTGATGAAAACACGTTAAGAGAAGGCTTTCAGCGACCAGATTTAAAATTATTTACAGATAGCAAAAGCCTGAAAGAATTCCTTTTGGCGCAAGACTATACAAATTCCAACCTACTTTTGATGAGTTCAGGATCCTACGACAAAATGGATCTGGAGCCGATTAAAGCTAAATTTAAATAACCATGCAGTTAAACCTGAAGAATTCCGTTGCATTTTTTGATCTGGAAGCTACTGGAATCAACATCTCTACAGACAGAATCGTGGAGATTTCCATTGTGAAAGTGAAGCCTGATGGAGGTCAGGAATCTTATACCAAAAAGATCAATCCTACTATTCCCATTCCTTTGGAATCCTCCCTCATCCATGGCATTTATGATAAGGATGTGAAGGATGAAAAAACCTTTAAGGATTTGGCTAGAGAGATCTATCAGTTCATCGGTCAGTCCGATTTGGCAGGCTTTAACGTCCTAAAATATGATATCCCGCTTCTGGTTGAAGAATTTCTGAGAGCTGGAATTGAGTTTGACTTAGATAAGAGAAACCTTCTGGATGCGCAGAAGATCTTTTTCATGATGGAAAAAAGAAATCTGACTGCAGCTTACAAATTCTACTGTGGCAGAACACTTGAAAATGCACACAGTGCCGAAGCTGATACTTTGGCTACACTTGACGTATTCAAAGCCCAAATAGAGCGCTACGTAGGTGAGGAAATGGAAGATCTGCAAGGCAACAAATTGGGAGTCATCGAAACTCATATGAAGAAACTTCGACGATCTCCTCAATGAGAAAATGGTAGATCTAGCCGGAAGATTTGTATTCAATAACGAGGGTGTGGAAGTTTTCAACTTCGGCAAGCAAAAAGGAACTCCGGTAACCCAAGTCCTGAAAGATCAGCCGGGATATTACGATTGGATGATGCGCGGTGATTTCCCACTGGATACGAAACGAAAACTTACTCAGATCAAACTGAGAGGATTTAACCAATAACAAAAAATCCGGAGTCACCTCCGGGTTTTTTGTTACTTTGAATAGATCGTTTTCAATTTGATAGATTGGTCTATAAACTCATTGTAAGTCAATCCTAAATCAGCTTATGCAAGATCTCCATTGCAATTGTAAATTGCAGGTGGTACTCGCGCTCAAATTATCCTGAAGCAGGATATAGACCGAAGAACTATATTTCATTAATTCTACCGCGTAATAGCCTTCAGGTTGCACTTCTGCCTTAGCTACAAATTGGTCGAGCCAAACAAAATCAGCTTTGTCACTATTGTCACAAGCAAAAAGAATTTCATCCAACGAGTACTCTACACGGGTAAGTTTTTCTTTGTCACATCCTGCTAATACAAAGGTCAGCACACAAAAAACAAGGACCGGCTTATTCATCTTTATATAGTTTAAATTGACTTAACTACTCTATTAAATTGAGGTAACCTAAAAAAAAAACGGACCTAAGCCCGTTTTTAAATCGAAATATCTCTTGAGTCTACTCTTTCTAAAAAAACTCCAATGCCTCAGGCATATGTTTATTGAGCTTGTCAATTCTTGTCTGTGATGCTGGGTGAGTAGATAGAACTCAGGTGGAGCTTGACCATTTTCATTGGCTAGCATTCTTTCCCAGAAGATCGGTGCCTCACGGGGATCATATCCAGCGATAGCCATAAAAGTCAATCCTAATTCATCAGCTTCTAGCTCATGTTTTCTTGAGAAACTTAACATCCCCAATTCACCGCCAATTCCTACAGACTGTAATAAATATTGTCTGAACGATTTGAACGATTTTGCCCAATTGCACTTGACAACACACTCACGCCTAAATTAGCAACCATACCATTAGACATACGCTCTGCTAATGAGCATGCCACTGCGTGAGCAATTTCATGCCCCATCACAACTGCAATACCCGTTTCAGATTGAGTTAGCGGCATTATTCCCGTGTAAAATGCCACTTTACCTCCTGCATACACCACGCATTAACTTGATCACTTTGGAGCAAATTAAATTCCCATTCGAATGAGTTTGCTAGCTCTTGATAACCTTGGGAAGCTAAGTAGCTTTCCACTGCCTCTGCCATACGCTTCCCCACTTTGAGAACTTTTTGCCCGTCAGCAGTATTCGTAACGACTTTATCTTCTTTTAATACCTGATCGTATTGTTCATCTACTAGTGAGTAGGAATCTCTTCGTTAGAAATCCAACTGCGAGGAGTTGCATTCCTACCTGTTAAAGGCACTTTTGCACAGGAATAGAGTATTAATCCAGCGCAAAAAACTATTGCTATTTTTTTCATGGTGGTTGTTTTTTTCTTCTCTAGATTCAAATTAAATACCAGAAAACAATTTTCACTACTTTAAGCTTTCGATTAAAGAAATATGAACGACAAAGAAACCCATTCTTCATTAAAGCCCGCTGCTTTAGCCTATCAAAAAAAAATGAACAACCCATTTTATTTCTGGTTTGGCATGTTGATTAAACTGCCGTCAGCGATTTTTTGGAAGTTTCGGATAAAGGAATTGGATGCAGAAAAGTGCACTGTAACCATCCCCTATACTTGGAGAACACAGAATCCTTTTAACTCTATTTACTTTGCTGCAATGGCCGGGGCAGCAGAATTACAGTACCGGTGCATTATGTCAATTGGCAATCAGCGGATTGGGAAAATATTCCATGCTTGTGGTAGATTTCAAGGCTGAATACTTTAAAAAAGCGAATCAAAAAATCACATTTACATGTGAACAAGGACAAGAATTATTCGCTCTTCTTGCCTCTTTAGAGCCAGAAGATACGGGAAAGTTGACAATGATATCTTCCGGTAAAAATCCACAAGGGGAAGAAGTAGCGAAATTTTATGTGACTTGGTCATTTAAGAGGAAATCTTAATTATGAAGAGCCCACAGACCCTGTCATCGGATTCTAGGTGGACTTAATTCCCCTCAAAAGAAAGATTAATTAATCCAGCGGCTTTCTCTATCAATAAACTCACTCAGTGTGGCGTAAACGCGGTCTTTGCTCCAGTCCAGAAATTCATGATAGGCATCTCCTTCATTGAATCGAATGATAATTCTATCCCACTGTGATCGCTCAAGCTGATATTTCACCATGAGATTTTGACGAATTGAATCTGATTCAACTACAGCATAATATCCGGCTCTCCTCCGCATCCACTCTTGTTTTTTCTGATATTCACGTTCTTGTCTTGCCCGTTTGGTCAAATGAGGACAAAACCCCGGCAATTGCAACTCCCCCATTCGGAAGAATCAACAGATCCCGCACTTATTCCACCCTTTGTAGAGAAGGGGCTTTCTCCTCATCAGGATCAATAAGAGTTAATTTCCCATCCTTGAACCTAAAAGCATAAGGTTCAGATTTCACCTCAAAAAGTAGGGAGAAACCGTGCCCTATCCTGAATTTGAAGTATTAAAAAGCGTTTCTTCACCCAAAGGAAAACTTTGGTCAATAAATCCAGGGAAGGAGATTTTCAAAGTATCACCAATGTTTCCTTTCACGGAGAAGTATCCACGTATATTGGTTATAGAAGAGCTTTGAGTGCCTAGCACTTCAACTTTCACTCCTTCTAAATATGTTTTATCTGTTGCATCCAGCACATTTCCCGAATAAGTTCTCTGCGCGAGAATAGCTGGGAGGAAGGCAAAATATAAAACGACTAGGAATCTGAATTTCATAAAGGCCAAAAATAGAAAGGCTTTTGGTAGCTAATGAATATATGGAAGTTAAAGAAGCTTAAGAGTAAAATCAAAAATTACTGGAAAAGTGCATCTACACATTCTTTGCTCTATTCTATTTAATTTCGCCAAATGAATTTCAAGCTTACACGATTTGCCCCTACTCCCAGTGGATATTTGCATCTGGGAAATCTTTATTCGTTTTTGGTGACAAAGGCCTTGGCTGAAGAAACCGGAGCTAAGATTCTTCTAAGAATTAATGGCCTGGATCGAGAGCGATATAGAACCGAGTACGTGCAGGATATTTTTGACACGCTGGATTTCATGGAAATCAGCTATGATGTGGGGCCAAAAACCGTTCAGGAATTTGAGCAAGAGTGGTCTCAGATTCATAGAATGAACAATTACTTAGAAGCGTTGGATAAGATCCGTGAAAGAAAATTGGTCTTTGCCTGTGACTGTACCCGTAAGAAGATTCAACAACTAGATTCTTCCGGTTATTATTTAGGTCATTGCCAAGTCCGAAATATACCATTGGAGCGAGCTGAAACTTGCTGGAGAATGGATACTTTCGATACCGATTTTATCAAAATCAAAAACCTATTTCGAAGGGGATAAATCCTATGTACTTCCGGAAGATTCAGCCATTTTTTATTGTGACAAAGAAAGACAAACTTCCATCATATCAATTAACTTCTGCGGTTGATGATGTGACATATGGAGTGGATCTGATCGTAAGAGGAAATGATTTGCTAGGCTCGACTTTAGACCAACAAATAGTTGCCAACGGACTCGATCTCACTCTCCTTTCAGGAAGCAACCTTTCACCATGCACCAACTTTTGAAAGGACCTAAAAAGAAAAAGCTCTCCAAATCAGAAGGCGCCACTTCGATTCAGTTTCTAAGGAAAGAAGGAAAAAAGCCATCTGATATATACCAGATTTTAGGTGAGATGATAGGCTCCCAAGAACCTTCGATTGATTTTGAATCATTCAAAAAACATTTAGTAATCTAGACAGATTGATGAAAAAAGAAAGCCGAAGATGTCTTCGGCTTTCTTATTGACTAATCGAATTAATTACATCAAGAGTAAAGTGATAAAAGCACTGCAGAATTCTAAACCGCAACCAGCGAATCTACTTCGGGCTTCCATCATCTGTGTTCCCGCTTAATCATACTTTGCTGGCATATCTGGCGCTACCATTGATTTCTTGATAAACTGGCGAATATCCTCATTGGAGGTCTCCAAATCCTCAGCTCTTAGGTACATCATATGCCCACTTCTATAGCCTTTCCACGAAAGTCTGTCTGCCAATCTACCTGATGGATCCATTTGCCAATGGTTGTATTTTGCATTGAAATAATCGGTACCTCCGTCATAATAACCTGACTGAGTCATGACATGTAAGTAAGGGTTTTGACGCATCGCCATCTGCTAAATCATATCCCGTATTTTCATTCGAGCGATTCCAAGGGTGAACAGGGCCGAAAAAGATTGTAGGTCAAATCTGTTTTGTAATTGAGATTCTCTCTCACATAAATCTGGAAAGATGGAGCAAAAGCATGATTACCAGGATGACAAAGCTGGATCGAAATCAGGTCTAGAACCTGTTCCTGCATTGTCAAAGCCCTTATATCTACTATCTAATCTGCCTATTGTCATGCCTTTGTCTCTAAGCAATTCCTTCCAGAAAAAATTGGTAGGAATCAAAAGGTTGTGTTCGAGTACTACATCCTTTTTCAAACCAGAGTACAATGCATACTTGGTAGCAATCGCATCTCGCTCGGAGGCTGTCAACATTCCTCCTTTCACTACAGCTGGTATTAATTCATTGATGGTAAAGGCTTCCACTTCTGGGAGGAAATCTCCCAAATCCTGGCTCTGAAGAGATGCATCCAAGGCTTTATGATACCAAGCGGTCGCTGCATAATAAGGAAGGTAGTTAGAAGTATGAATTGGTGCTCCTCGCTCGATTCCTAACTCTGTAGGAGAAACCATAATAACACCATTGAAATACATCCAATGTGAATTTTGTAGCTGTGCTACAAGACCTGCCACACGGGTAGTGCCATAGCTTTCTCCGATCAAATACTTTGGCGAAGCCCAGCGATTCTGACGGGTTACAAATGTGTTTACCCAATCAGCCAAATAGCGGATGTCAGAGTTTATCCCAAAGAAAGTAGAGCGATCTACTTCTTCATCAACAATTCTGGAATACCCCGTATTCACAGGATCTACATACACGATATCAGCTACATCAAGAATAGAATGAGGATTTGACTTGGTGCCGTATGGCTGAAGTGGATAGCCCTCATCATCAATATTCAGGACAACTGGGCCAGTGTAAGCAATATGCATCCAGATAGAAGCCGATCCTCGGCCGCCATTGAAAGAAATAACAAGCGGTCGAGTAGTCTTATCCGATACGTCTGTACGCTCATAAAAGGTATAGAACAAAGATGCAATAGGCTTGCCTTTCTCATTCCAAACAGGTTGGGTTCCAGCTGTTGCTTTGTAAGGAACCTTCTTCCCTTTAATTGTAGTCTCATGGGTAGTAACTACTGCTGACTCAATTTCTATATGCCGCTCCTGCTCGCGCAAAAACAACAGAAAGCAAGGCCATAAAAATTAATGTTAAACTAAATCTTCTCATAAAGTATGGGGTATAAATATTCGATTTTGAAACTACAAATTGTAAAGGCATTCCTGAAAAAAATTACATAAATGGGCATATTTAATTAAGCCTTACTAGCCGAAACAAGTCTGGCAATTACTACGGCTGGATACAAAATCCCTATGGTAGAAAGGAATACTGAAAGCATTTTTGACATCACCTGAATTGGGTATATATCTCCAAAACCTACGGTAGTCAGGGATACTAAACTGAAATAAATATATAGGGCGAAATCCTTGTCGATTCCTTCTAGGTGC
>NZ_JBVVUG010000018.1:0-2375 GCF_055809615.1 Algoriphagus sp. 10J20-15 | reverse complement strand
TATACTTTTTTTACTGGCATACAACGCTGCTCTGTTTGATTACTACAGAAAAAATAAAGACTCCTCTTTTGAAAGATATAAAATTCTTGATGACACTTCGGAATTAGAAATCTCTGACTTTAAAAGTTTAACAGAAACCTGGAGCAGTTCGGATGCAAGAATACGGTTAGGATTAACATTAACAAACAGTTCGGAAATTGAAGACCAGGGCATTTATTGACAGGCATGAATCATGGTATAGAAAGCAGTTTATAAATTCGGATGAGCTATTCAATCACGAAGTTTACCATGTAAAACTTGCTCAGGCTTTAGCAAAAGATCTTAACAAAAAAATCAAAACATATAAATACGATAGGGAAAAGACCGTCTCTAAACTATCATTTTATCGGGAAAAGTTAAAAAACTTACAAGCTAAATACGACCTTGAATCAAACCATAGTCTGAATAAGGCAATGCAAGATTACTGGGAGTATAAAATCGATTCAATGTTTAACTTGGGGAAATCATATGATTTTTTCAATAATGTCTCAGTCTTTTTTCCAGAAAAACCAAAATTAAACTACCTACTATATGATCAAGATACATTCTTAGGATATACAGTGAAAAAGAAAGAAATTGAATTTACTATATGGAATTTGAATGAAGTCTATCTAGACACATTACTGTTAGAAAATTGGTCAGTGGATTTCCTTTTTAATCAAGGACTCACGAACATAATAATCAATTATAACTCCAGCTTCCCAAACCTTTTCTTAGATAATCATTCTGAAGATAGTCTAACTATGAAAATATTTAAGGACAAATTACTAATTGATAAAAACAATCAACTCTACTATGCGAGATACTCTTATCCCAATAATCCACTTACAGATAGCATCTACTTAAAAATGGGGAATCAGTATTTCAATTCCATAAAAATAGACTCAAAGTAAACCTTTCAAATACCCCTTAAACTCCTCAAAGTCATTTTCCATCGCTTCCACTTTTTTCTCTCCATGCATAAAAGCTGCTAATCGATCTGGAAGCTCCAATTTCAAATCCAGTGCTCTCTCTACCGTTTCACGGAATTTTCCAGGATGGGCAGTTTCCAGAAATATACCTTGATAGTCTGAGTTTTCAGCCATGAAATCTGTCAATCCCAAATACCCAACCGCGCCATGAGGATCCATAGTATAACCTGACTTTTTCACTTCCTGCATCGCTTTCTCAGTTTGCTCATCAGTGTAGAAATACCCTTTCACATTATCCTTTAAAGCCTTTTCATCATTACCATAAAGCGCCAAAAGCCTAGGAAAATTACTTGGGTTCCCCACATCCATGCTGTTGCTGATCGTAGCAATAGATGACATAGCCGCAAAATCAGCTCCATTCAAAAAGTCTGGAACTACTTTATTTACATTCGTCGCAGCCACAAATTGGTCAATTGGCAAGCCCATTCGTTGCGCTAATATTCCTGCTGCTATATTTCCAAAATTCCCTGAAGGAACAGCAAAAGCTACTTTTTTACCGTTTTGCGGAAGTCTGGAAAAAGCGTAGAAATAGTACAAACACTGAGGAATCCAGCGGGCAACATTGATAGAGTTTGCTGAAGTCAGCAACAGTTTTTCGTCTAACTCAGCATCCAAAAATGCTTCTTTAACCATCTTCTGACAATCGTCAAACACACCATCAACTTCCAGCGCTGTGATATTTTGACCTAGCGTAGTAAACTGCTTTTCCTGAAGCTCACTTACTTTTCCTTTAGGGAAAAGAATGATCACATCCACTCCATCCACTCCCAAGAATCCATTGGCTACCGCACTCCCAGTATCACCTGAAGTCGCTACCAGCACCCGGACTTTCCGATCAGACTTCTCCATTAGCATGCTCATCAGTTTGGAACAAAAACGTGCTCCGAAATCCTTGAATGCCAATGTAGGCCCGTGAAAAAGCTCCAAGCTATAGACATCTTCTTCCACTTTCACCAGAGGCGCATCGAATGTCAGCGTATGATTTACCAAATCTTTGATCTGCTCTTGGTTGAGCGCCGAAGAAAACAAGGCTCCTATGACCTCGTATCCTATTTCCTGAAAGGTCATTTCTGGAAACGTATTCAACAGTTCTTTTGGTAAAACCGGGATTTCCGTCGGCATATAAAGCCCTTGATCGGGCGCCAAACCTTTGATCACCGCTTCAGTAAGATTTACCTGATGTGCAGAATTATTTGTGCTATAAAACTTCATCCTCTTATTTTTCTTCGATAACGTAAGCGCCTTGAGTGTTGATTTCAGAGAAATAAACATCTACGTCAAGACCAATTTTTGAAAATATTTCTTTGCCTGCTTCGCCTACGGCTTCGGCAGTTTCTTTTCCCATGGTACTTTGGTCATCTGCCA